>JAYSYM010000141.1:0-2020 GCA_043727635.1 Bdellovibrionales bacterium
GGCGGTAATTTTGGCGGTGGCGGTAGCGGCTGGGGTTGGAGTTTTTGTGCTCAAGAAAAACAAAGTTGCCGGCTACCTTACGGCAATCGTCGCGGATTCACAGTTCGTTTCGGCACTGGCGGCCGCTACTCAAATCAAGTTTACCCAGAAGGTGCATTAGTGAATTGCACTGTTCAAAACTTTAGCGATCCCGCTTACGGCTTAAGAAAAGTTTGCGAATTCAGCGCTAACTAATACTTCAAGAGGCTTTATATTTTATTAGGCTCTGAGCAAACTCAGGGCCCTTCGAGCTTTGAATTAGCTAAATCACTAATTCTCGCAGTTTCATCGCAACACTTTTGAATGCTTGAGACTCAGCACTGTCCGGATGACTTTGTGCCGTCGGAATACCCGCTTCGCCACCTAAACCTACCGTCGGGTTAAACGGAATTTCTCCGAGCTTCAAAATTCCTTTTTCCTCTAGGTACTTGTCGATTGAGCCTTTAGGGAAAAGTTGAATTCGCTCACCACTTGGCGCCATGAAATACGACATGTTTTCCACAACACCAAGCATAGGTGTTCCGACACGCGACCACATATCAATCGCTTTTTTCACATCACTCAACGCAACATCTTGCGGAGTAGAAACAGCAACTGCTCCGGCCAACGGAATTTTTTGTGCAAGTGAGAGCTGAACATCACCAGTGCCTGGCGGAAGATCGACTAACAAGTAATCGAGCTGACCCCAATCAACTTCAAAAAGAAATTGATCCATTGCTTTAAATAACATCGGTCCACGCCAAACAACGGCGGTATCTTCTTCAACCAAATTTCCGATACTCATTAATTTTACGCCGAGTCGTTCAAGTGGTTTGATTTTTCGATCATCGCCAATGTCAGGCTTCACACCTAAAGTGCCAAACATTCGCGGCATGCTTGGGCCATAGATGTCGGCGTCGAGCAATCCAACTTTGTGACCGAGCTTTGCGAGTGTCACAGCTAAGTTCGAAGCAACAGTACTTTTACCGACTCCACCTTTGCCAGAACTGATCGCGATGATATTCTTCACGCCAGGAATCGCAGTTTGTTTGTCGAATGGATTTGGTGGTTGAGCCATTGCAATTCCTTTGTCAGACTATTCAGGTGCAACTTACGCAGAACGAATACTTAATGCTTTACCTGTTTGCTGTCATCTGCGTAGTAGCGAGCTTCATCGCCATTCGCAAGAAACCGCGCGATCCTGTAAAACTTCGGTTGCAGACGGGGAATAAGAAGCCTGTTCCAGTGAACCCGTCGAAAAGCGCTGCGCCCGTTAGCCCCAGCTCTCCGCATTCGCGTAAAGAGAAGGCACTCAACGCCTTCTTCGACTTCCAAGGAACACGCTACGACGCTTTCGAAGTTCTCGGTTTACCTGGCGGCGCTTCGATCAAGTCCGCTCAGTCCGCCTTCAATGCACAATTCCTCAGCGCCCAAGGTACCCAGCGCGCTCTCCTAAAAGCCGCCCTCGAAGCCATCCGCACCCGCTAAAAAGGTACCCGGTTCCTTTTTGTAAAGCGCCGCACTACAAAAAGGAACCGGGTACCTTTTTGTGGACCTGGACCATCGCGGCAAGGCAATATTCGGGCGGGTGCACAGCCTGTGCAAACCAAAGGGGATGAAGTGGAGAGTAAAGTTCTTGCTGATATGCAGACGATGGTGTCGCTCTGCAAACGTAGAGGGTTCGTTTTTCAAAGTTCAGAGATTTACGGCGGATTAAATTCTTGCTGGGACTACGGTCCACTCGGTGCAAATCTAAAATTCAATGTGAAGATGTCTTGGTGGAAGGCGATGACTCGAAGAGATGACGTTGTCGGTCTCGATGCCTCGATCCTCATGCATCCAACAGTTTGGAAAGCTTCCGGTCACGTTGATGGATTCTCTGATCCGCTCGTCGATTGCAAAAACTGCGGCACACGTTTCCGCGGCGACAACACAGAGTCTTACATCAACAACAAAGAATGTCCGAGCTGCAAATCTAAAAATTTAACTGAGCCTCGTCAGT
>JAYSYM010000142.1:0-6306 GCA_043727635.1 Bdellovibrionales bacterium
GCTTTGATCACTCTGGCCCACAGATGTCGAACATAATCCGTGCAGTAGTCGATTACGCCAATGGCACAAAGGTAACTTCGTATCAGCAACTTCTAAGCTCTGATCCAACTTTCTCAAAGGCGTTAATGTCAGTGGTTGGTGACGAAGACAACCCAACTTCAGCGGATCAGCTGCGATAATGATGCGACGATAGCTATTGAGTCTTAAGGACTTCACGCTCGATTGAGTCGAGCGTTTGCGGAGTTTGAAACGATCGGGTCTGATTCTGAGTGAATTGATTTCTAATCTGAGCCGCAATCCAAATCACACTAAATAGCAGATAGATACTAATCGCGAGGCGGGTGACTGACTTGCGGTTGAGTTGAAAATGCTCAGTCAATCCCACAATTAAAAGCAAACACGTGATTCCAAAACCGATCAAGTCGATCGGTGGCACATGCACTGAAAGAATATGCAAAATTAAAAACGGAATTTGCGCTACAACAACGACGCCAAAGAGTCGACGAATATCTAAGTACGTCTTACTGAAAAATGCGAAGAAATAATTTAAGAAGAACGTGATGATCAAGCTCGCGAGCAGAGTTGAAATCGGTAAAACAATCAGTCCCAATAAAAAATTGATAAAGCTAAGGCTGATGAGACCGAGTAAAACTCCCGAGATAATTGCGATTCCAACTTGAAGTGAAATGAGGGTTGACCACTGCCATGGAGGAAGGCCGCGCATAGCTCGAATTGGACTGACGGCGAACAGCCGCAAAAAAGGTGGTAAATCTCGAAGCTCGCTCATGACAATATCGGACCATTGTCACTACAGTTGCGCAAGGAAAAGGTTAATGCTCGCTCTCGGCAAGCTGGATCGCATGGTCGAGGTACTTTGATTCAATTGTCCAACTGCGATCCGACTTCAAGCCGATGGCGTGTTGAAGGTGGGCCTTGCCAGTGATCTCTTCGGCGAAGTTAAAACTTGCGAGCCGAGCACGCTTGGTGAGCAAGAGCTTTTCAACTTCAGCGCGAGAAGTGAAGTCTGCGATCAAGTGAACAGGGCGAGTCGTCGTTTCAAGAAACCGACTGAGCGATTGATAGCGAGTCGCCGAACCACGCCACGGCAGCGAGCAGACTTGAACATCATAGCCGTGCTCTCGAAGAAAGCCCGGAATCTCGTTCCAGTAATTTAAAAAATAAAGCAGCGATCGACGACCGGTAACAAAAACAATTGGGGAGCGAGTGAGTAGGCAATTAGGTCGAAGCTCGAGATCGACGAGCCGTTTACTTCGCTGGCGCACAGATAGCCAGCGAAACGCGACTAAAAGGCTAAGAATTGAAATTGCGGCGAGGGCAGGAGCTAAAAGCAAAATTCACCCTTAAAAGTTAGCGTCGATTCTCAGAGTCATGTCGTAACTTTTTTTGTCGACAGTTTCAGAAATAAGCGCCGTGCGGGCTGAAACTTCGCCGGCCAAAGTTAGGTTGCGAGCCGCTAGAAGTTCGACCCCGCCAGTGAAGACAGAGGCTGGAGTCGTGTAGTCATTGCTGCCGCCAGAATTCGAAATTTGCAGGTATCTTGCTGCCATACCGCCGCCGAATTTAAATCCTAGTTTAGGTGCGAACTTGTTGTGGTAGACAACTTTCAAATCAAATTCTTTGAGTGCAACATTCGTATTGCCGTAATCGTATGAACTAAAGTTTCGCGCAGAGCCTTCAGCAAGCCAATTTTCAGAAAACAAATCAATCCCGAGAGTTGCTTGAATCCCGCGTTGTGAGATGTGAGTGCGATGGCCACCGTGATTGACGGTTCCAAACATTTGAGTAAAACCAACTCCGCCGTGAATCATCACATCATCGAGTGAAGTTTGCGGCCCTGACTTGCGAGCACTTGCGCGCGAAGTATTATCAGCCGCAGCGGCTCGGCGCTGTTCTTTAGAAACGTCTTTCGAAAGATCTTTTACGATCTCTTCGTAGGCGATTTCATCGTCGTCGACAGCCCCAGAAACCGTTCCAGTGGCCTGGACCAAAGGCCCAGAGAAGAGTGTGAGTGTAAGGGCGGCGAATGCTAAAAACGTGATTTTTGATGTCTTCATACAACTAGGTTAGCAAAAAGAAATTCATTTAAAAACTCGTCTCTAAATATTTTGAAATATTCTTTTGGATTTCTACGGAAGTAGCTACAATGAAGTATGTTAAAGACTGCAATCCGCTGCTACTGCGCTTTCTGTCGATCTGAGCGAACTGTCTATCGCAAGCGACACTTGTCTTTGGTCGATGCTGCGATGGCAGTGGTCGCAAGTGTGAGCCTCATGCTCGTCATCTGGCAGGACTTTGATCCAAGAGTTTTCGTATTTGTGGGATTGAGTCTCTGCATTACTGAAATGTTTATCGGGTTCCGTTGGCGTTTGTCGATTTCGTGTAGACGATGCGGCTTCGATCCAGTGCTCTACAAGAAAAATCCTGACAATGCGGCAGCGGTAGTTCGAGCTCACATGGAGCGAAGCAAAGAAGATCCAATGTCTCTGTTTAATCCTCCGCCTAAGCTGCCTTCAGTCAAAAAAGCAAAAAAGGCTAGCGAACCATCGAGATTGTCGATTAGAACTTAAGACTCTATGGAACATCCTGCGAAACATCTTGCTAAACATTTGGTCTGCATCCCGACGTACAACGAACGCGAAAACATTCCGAATATTATCGCCGAAGTTCTTGCAGCTGCTCCGCAGGCGCACATTCTTGTTATTGACGATAACTCTCCCGATAAAACTGGCGACATCGTACGTGAGCTTCAAAAAAATGAAACTCGCCTTCATCTCCTGTCGCGACCGGGAAAGCAGGGCCTCGGCAAAGCTTATCTTGCTGGCTTCGCATGGGGCCTACAAAACCGTTACGATGTGATCACCGAGATGGACGCTGATTTTTCACATCGACCAGTCGACCTTGTCATGATCTTAGAGGCTGCGCAAACTGCTGATTTTGTAGTCGGCTCGCGATACGTCGAAGGCGGAGCAACAGTCAATTGGGGCGTCTTACGAAAAGTTATTAGTCGAGGCGGGAGTCTGTACTCACGAATTATCCTTGGCTACCCATTGAGCGACTGGACAGGCGGATTCAATGCATGGAATCGTCGAGTCCTTGAAGCGATCGAGCTGGATCAAGTAAAGAGCAATGGATATAGTTTCCAAATCGAGTTAAAATTTCGAAGCTTGAGAAAAGGTTTTAAGGGAGTTGAAGTTCCCATTTTGTTCGAAGACCGAAGAGTCGGCCAGAGCAAGATGAGTTTAAAAATTGTTCTCGAAGCATTTTACAGAGTTTGGTCGATTCGCTTTAGCTAGGGTGAACTTTTGAAGTTATTGATCGCGACTGCTTTTTTAAGTTTAAGTTTAATTTTCACAGTTACTGTTACTGTTACGGCTACTGCGCAGGCACAGCCGGCAGGAGCTCCTGTTAGAACTTTACCTACTAAGGCGCGCACCTCAACGCCAAAACCAGCGCCGAAGCCTGCGCCTCCAGCCCCAGCGACTCAACTAGCGATCGTCAAAGTTGATAGTGCGATGGTTTATGATGTCCCATCATTCGACGGCGCAGTAATTTCATATCTTCCAGCGGGACAAAAGATTCGCGTTTCATTAAAAACTTTTGCGACTGACCTCGGGCAGTTTTATAAAACCGTGCTTCCAAATAAAAAAGTTGGCTACATCACGGATATCGACGTGCAGCCGATTAAGTCGAAAAAGAAATCATCGAAAAAAGCCGCTGACGACGATAGCGACGATAACGACGATAACGACGACGCCGCGAAAGACGCAAGAGACGCGAAAGAAGAAGACATAAAAGAGAAAAAAGAAAAAGCCGTAGAGGCACGTGAAGAACGGGAAGAAGCTGCTCGTGATAGAGAGCGAGACGCTAATCGCCTTCCGGTTGCTTTGAGTGACTGGGTGGGACCTTACATCGCATCTTGGGGACTCAAAGAAAAAATTAGCGGCATCAAAGCCGAAGAACGAATCACGGTTTTCGGTGCGAAGTATACGAGTGCAAAACTTTTACCCGGCACGATTCTCGATCTAAATTTGGGCTTCAGTTTTGGCGCTCCTTCTTACTATGAGCAGCTTTCGACTGCGAAACCTAAAGGGTACATCGTATTGATCGATGCCGAATTTCTCTCGCCAATGATCGTGGCTCCTAACTCATTTGGGTATTTCGGGCTCGGTCCGCTTATAAATTACACATCAATTCGAATCACGAGTGTCAACACTCCAACTGATTCGAATGACCTTCGATTGGGCCTAGCACTGACCCTCGGTTACTCACATCGACTAGGGCCGGTTTTAGGTAAGTTGGAAGGTAAATACATCATTGAAAAGACCCAGCAAACTGTCTTTGTTTTAAGCGTGCAAACCGAGCTCTAAACCTCTTTGACACTCAAGCATTGGCCTCGATATAGATGGCCAATGTTAATTAAGCGCCTTGATAGTGAAGTCATCAACCAAATCGCAGCCGGTGAAGTTGTTGAGCGACCCTCGCATCTCGTAAAAGAAATTGTTGAAAACAGTCTCGATGCTGGCAGTACACAAATCGAAGTTGAATATGACCAAGGTGGACGACACGTTCGAGTCACCGATAACGGAAGCGGAATCAACCAAGCTGATTTAGCTCTCGCACTCGCTCGTCATGCGACAAGTAAAATTTCAAAAGCTGATGATCTCTGGAATTTACATAGTTTCGGATTCCGCGGTGAAGCTCTGGCTTCAATCGCAGCTGTAAGTCGGGTGGAGATTGTAAGTCGAGTTGCTGGAGCGCAAGCCTTCAAAGTTTCGGCAGAGTTTGGTACGCAAACTGAAGTTGAGCCAAGCGGTGGAAACCAAGGCACAACAATCACAATTCGTGATTTATTCGAAAACGTTCCGGCGCGCCTGAAGTTTTTGAAAAGTGAATCAGCTGAACACTCGCAAATCAAAAACGTTTTAAAGGCACTTGCTCTCATTCATCCAAACGTCGAATTTAGACTCCGTTCCGGCGATAAAGCTGTAGGAGTTTTTCAGCGTACAGAGAGTTGGGCTCAAAGAGCTTCGCAAGTGCTCGAGCAGAGCGAATTGTTTGAAAGCAAAAACGAATTTTCGGGAATCAAAGTTGAAGCTGTGTTTGCAAGCCCAGAAAACGTTTCAGGGCAAACGCGAAACATTTGGGTGTTCGTGCAAAATCGTTGGGTACAGGATCGCTCGCTCCAAGCGGCGATCTTAGATGCTTACCGCAGCTTGCTGATGCACGGAGAATATCCGATCGTTGCAGTGAGGGTGACAGCACCCACTGACGAGATCGATGTGAACATTCATCCGACCAAATCGCAGGTCAAGTTTAGAGATGCTCAAGCAGCCTTCCGCGCAGTTCATCGGTGTTTGCGTGAAGGGTTAGAGAAGGCGCCGTGGATAATCGGCAAGGCCGAGGGCCTTGCATCCGCCGCACGCAGCGCCTCAGTTCAAAACGCGATGCAGAGTTACCTAGAGACTCAGCAGGCAAACTTCGGAAGCAGTGAGCCGGCGTTTGTTCGTACGCAGTTCAAGGGCAGAGAAGATTTTAATGTTAGCTCGCCGTCAGACATAGTATCGGCAGCGGCAGGCATACCTTCGTATGCCGATTTCGTTCGACACGCTAACCCGATCATGACTCCGTCGCCTTCTGAAAACGATGCAAAGTACTGGGCGAACTTGCATGTCATCGGCCAGGCTCAGCTCACTTACATCGTTACGCAAACTGATGATCGCATCGTATTTGTTGATCAGCACGCAGCGCACGAGCGAGTAGCTTTTGAACGATTGATGAAGGCTTGGCGCGATTCAAAAATTGAAGCGCAGGATTTTTTAATCCCAATCACGATTAATCTATCAGGCGACCAGGCTGAAGCCTTACTAACTCTCAAAGATGATCTTGCTCGCGCGGGAATCATCATCGATGCATTAGGGCCAGAAGCGATTGCAATTCGATCGGGACCAACACTTATTACTGAAACCGCTCTAGTTCGTTCTTTACAAAAACTCGCCCAAGAGGTGAGTGAACGTGGCGGCAGTTACGCTTTTGAAAAGAAGATATCTGACTTGTTCGCAACCATGGCTTGTCACTCAGTCGTACGAGCCGGACAATCAATGAGTGCTGACCAAATGCGTGCTCTACTTTCGCAAATGGATGAGTTTCCGCTTTCAAGCTTCTGCCCGCATGGCAGACCAGTTTCGGTAGAGTATCCAATCTACCAGCTCGAGAAAGACTTCGGCCGCATCGTATGAGTTTGTTTCAGGGCAAAGAAACTTACCAGCATGCGAAGCCACTCTTGAT
>JAYSYM010000143.1:0-6282 GCA_043727635.1 Bdellovibrionales bacterium
TAGCCGGATCCCAACTGCGGGAATCGGTGTGGTACGTAATCTTTTAGGTGCGTTCTTGTTTAGCGGTGATGATGCGCTTAAAAAAATCAAAATTCTTTCAGGCGGAGAGAAGAGCCGAGTTGTTCTAGCAACCATCCTTGCAAAACCAGTTAACTTCTTAGTTCTCGACGAGCCGACCAACCACTTAGACATTCGCTCGCGCGAAGTTTTGCTTGCTGCCATCAAAAACTTCGAGGGAACTGTCATGATCGTTTCCCATGACCGTCACTTCCTTAAGCAGATTTCTAATCGAGTCTTCGAGGTGGACAAAACTCACCTTCGTACTTACGACGGGAATTTTGAATATTACCTCTGGAAGAAAGATAATCCTTAGGTAAACCATCGACTTTGGTCGTGTGTTTATGGTGCCCAAGGAAATTGGAGCTGCCCCATCAAATTGATGGTATTCTGATTTCAAAGGAATTCTGAAATCGTGAAGAAAACCGTACTCTTAGTCTCACACGACAAGAAGACAGTCGGCCAGATTTCTCGTTGGCTGAAAGAGCTACCAGATGAACTTCTGGTGGAGGCGGCTAGTAGTCTCGATGAACTCAAACAAAACTTTTTAACTCGTACATCTGACTCTGAAAAGAAAGATTTTCTCAGACTGATAATCTTTGATGTAGCGATGTTCGGCTCTAGTGATCCGATGCCATACATTTCGCAAACGCGCGAAGCTTTTCAAAGTAGTGGATGGGTCTCGCCCGAGGCGCCACTTAAAGTAATGATTCTTTCGTTCGACAATGCGACCATCCCACTACGAACGTTTATCCATCAAGACATTGATGATCTTTTGATGAAACCTCTTGATCACCAACTCTTTTTGCAAAAATCCGGAATGATGCTCGCTGATAAGAGTAAGTCTGCCGGTAATTTTCTTTTCAAACAGAAAGCAAACTTCGTTGTCGAAATGGCAAAGGAAGTACGAATCGTTAAGATGAGCGAGTTTGGGGTTGTGATTTCAAATCCAAGTCCACTTGCGCCAGGAATCTTTGCGCATCTCTATTCAAATCTTTTCGGTGATAAAGCTAAGTCCTCTGTCTGGGGACGAGTATTTAGTACTCGCCGTGATCCGAAGATCCCAGGCAACTACCTTTGCTTTTTTACATTCTTTGCGATTCAGCCTGATCAGCTGATGACCTATCGGCGCAAATTACGAGAGCGAAGAAAAGAAATCCGCTTTTACGAAACTGGCTATGACAGGAACAGAATGCCGGCGGCGATCCGTCACGTGGCAGTCATCGATCGCAACCCGGCAAATGCACAGTTGGTTGCCGAGACGTTGTCAGCAAATTACCTCAACTTGAAAACCTACGCTTATTCCTCGTACGCTCAGTTTTTAAAAGCAGTTTCAGGATCGGCAGTTGCTACAATTCCGAGTAAGACTGATCTTTCAGAGGGCGCAGAGCCAGTAACAGCGTTTAATGGAACCCAACTTACTTTTATCATTTCACCCGAAGGCGGGGACCTATTAAGAACTGAACCCGAAGTTCGACCCGACAGTGTTTTTTGTGGAGTTAGTCTTGAAGAGCTCGAAGGCACCAACAAGTGGCTTGATCTTCTGATCTCATCTGACCGAGAAGAGTGGGATGAATTTTTGCTAACGCTTCAGCGGGGCCACAAGACGCAAGCAACGCTCTATTTCAAAAATACAACGGGCGACTTGCATGCAATTTTAATTAGGGGAGAGAGTGCGCGCACGAACGATGGCGATGGGCGCACTCTTCGACTAGATCTTCGTGAATTAAGTCATGAAGAGGTCGAAATGGAAAACGATCGTCGGCAAAAAGAACAAACCGTCTTTCCTCAGATCGACGCAATCTACATCGATGCTCTGAGCATTAAAGATTTTATGCCTTGGTATGATGGACTTCGCGAAGTACTTAAGCGAGGAAATCTTCTTATCGGAGAAAAGCTTCCGGTTTGTTTAATGGCTGACGACAAAGCTAAAATTAAGATCGAAGAGTATCGCATTCCGGCTGTAGCGGACTTTATTTATAAACCAGTTGATCGCCGGTTCCTTGCTGCAAGAGCTGCGGTGTTGATTAGTGACCTCATCGCCTCTAACGATGACAACGTCGATTTAAGTTTTACACCGTCTGACGTCGCAGCGAAGATCGCAAAGGAAGTTCAACTCAACGAAGTCGCAGAATTTGGCTTTCAAATCAAATCAGCAATTCCATTCCGCGAAGATGTCTTCTTACGATTCTTTAGTCCTCTGTTCTTAGATGAAACGGGCGATGGCGTTCTCGGGCGCTGTGCAATTTGCACTCCTGATCCCAACGAGAAAGACTCGTTCGGCTGTTTCTTTACTTTCTTTGGAGTTACTGACGCGCAGTTAAAGCACATCCGTAACTGGATCAGAGAAGATTACGTCAGCAAAAAAGACGAAGCCGGTTAGCCCAAAAAAAGTATCAGTGCAACTTCATCGGACAAGTAAACATCGATAGAATCGGTCCACCGATTGGACTTACTGGTTGAGCATCGTCGGGATATTCGTAGCGTTCTGGGCGCATCGGAGCGTTCTCGTCGTACTCCTCACTTGCTAAATTCTCAACGGCGGGCCCGTTCATAACTTCACCGCAAGGACTAAAGCGAGCGCCGTGACAGGGGCAGTCCCAACTCTTTTCAGCTTCGTTCCAACCAACATAACAGCCCATATGAGGACAAACCGGAGACATTAAATGTAGTTGTCCTTCGGGATCACGGTAAGCCGCAACTTTTTTAGCACCCATACGGACGATTCGACCTTCATTCTCTCGAATGTGATTGAGATCGTTATCATCAGTAGGCTTTAATCGATCGGTAATGAGATGAGAGGCGTAATCGATGTTTTCGCTGATGTAATTCGACGCAGACGCAATCGGCTTCACTCGGCGAGCATCATAAAGTTCCGACCATGGATTACTTTCTCCAGTAATAAGATCAGAAAGTAGAAGTCCGGCAACTGTTCCGAAAGTTAAGCCCGTTCCAGAGTACCCGGTGGCAACGTAAACGTGTTCCGACATCGGGTTTTTTCCGATGTAGGGGAGCCCATCAACTGGCTCGATAATTTGACCTGACCAGCGATAAGCAAGTGCGTCCATGTTGAATCGCTCGTGCGCATAGCTAATTAATTTTCTAAATGAATCTTCGGTATGCCCTTCTTGCCCAGTTTTATGATCAGAGCCGCCGATGATCACGTAATTACGGCTGTCGTCGCAATGTGAGCGGATGTAATGATACGGATCTTGCGTGTCCCAGAACAAACCCGGAACCGAGCTGTTATCGCGAAGTGTGATCGCGATAGCATAGGTTCTGTAAGCGGCAATTTTAGTGTGCAACAAAAATTTATTTGAGATCGGGACGTTGGCGGCAACGATCACGTCTTTACAAACAATCGTTCCCTTATCTGTGACGACTCGGCATGGTTCACCTTCTTCAACATCGTGAACTTTCGTGTCTTCGTAAATAAGCGAGCCATCGCCGTGAACTAAGTTAGCCAACGCGGTCACATATTTATAAGCGTGAAACTGCGCTTGATGCTCAAACTTCAAGGCGCCAGAGTTTTTGAACGGCAGTGGAGCTGAGTCGATTAATTCAACATGAACTCCGATGCTCGCTGCAGCCTCTGCTTCCTTTTGAAGTTCGGCTCGGCTATCCCCTGATTCTGAGAATCGATAACCTGGCACTCGCTCGAAATCGCAGCGAATTCCGAATTTGCGAACATTGTCTTCAATCTTTTGAATCGCTCGACGACTAGATTGAGCTGCTAATTTTGCTCCATCAACTCCGAAGTTAGAGATGAGAGTCGAATAAGTTTCATCGAATGACTCAGTCAAGTGACCTGTAGTGTGACCAGTTTCACCAAACGAAACGCGTGATAACTCGACTACAATAACTTTTTTGCCGGCCTGCTTAAGCTCTAAAGCCGCTGACATTCCTGTGATACCGCCGCCAATAATCACCACGTCGGTTTGAACTTCACCAATCAATTGCGGAAATCTTTTTTGTAATTCCGTGTCGATCCACAAAGGTTTCGTGTGCGTAGTGAAGTTTTCGATCATCGTTGTGGCCTCCGAAGCTTTTGAAGATACTACCCAGCGTGGCTGCGAGTCTCGTACGCATCATCGTCAAGGTTTTGTGTACTTTCGAAGAACGACTCGGGATTTTTGAGAGTGAGACACTTTGTGTACAAAACTACACTGTGCTGCAGGCAGTAAGTTCTTTGATTTTTACGGGGCAAAAAGCAATTATTCGAGAACCGCACGCGAACCCTTAGGAGGGAAGAGTGAATCCGTTTTCAACTTCAGTATTTGATTCCGTCACCCGGCCACACGATTCGACTTATAACCTATTGCCTCGAGTCCCGTCGATTTTGGTAGCTGACGAAGATCAGTCAACAAGACAACTTGTTGGAAGCCAAATTGATAGCGCGCTTTACGATTTCACTTACGTTTCGGATAGTTCCGAAGTTTTAACGATGCTGAATTCTCGATCGCGCAGTTACGAATTTATTTTCGTTTCGGTCCGACCTCCGTTGGCTCAAGCTCTTGCTAACATTCGCAGCATCAAGGCTCTTTCGCCCGATTCAAACATCGTGGCATTGATTCCTAATTCGGTAAGTAAGGTGTCTTCAGAAGTTCTCCAAGTTGGGGCAAAAAGCTATTTGATCAAACCATTCCAGGCGACTCAGATGCTTAAAATATTGGAACGTCACTTCGCCGAAGCAGCCGCGAAAACTTTAGCGACACTTACTCCAGCTCGAACAATCAGTGCTGACGATCCGCTTCGAACATTTGTTGGATCGTCACCTCAGATGAACAAAATCTTCTCGCTCATCCGCAAAGTCGCGCCAAGTGAAGTGAACGTGTTGGTGACCGGCGAGAGCGGTACCGGAAAAGAAATGGTGGCGGCCGCGATTCATAAGCTTAGTAATCGCTGCGACAAACCATTCATCGCAATTAACTGTGCTGCGATTCCAAAAGAACTACTTGAGAGTGAATTGTTTGGTCACGCTAAAGGTTCTTTCACTGGAGCAACAGTTGCACGCCGCGGTCTTTTCGAAGAAGCGGAAGGCGGAACAGTTTTCTTAGATGAAATCGGAGATTTACCTCTTACACTTCAAGCGAAGATCTTACGTTTGCTTCAAACGCGAGAAGTTAAGCCGGTCGGTCAAAACACGACTGTAAAAGTTGACGTTCGAATCATCTCGGCGACTCACAAAGACTTGAAGCTTCTGATTTCTCAGAATGAGTTCCGTGAAGATTTGTATTATCGCTTAAATGTAATGCCACTTCATCTACCTTCGCTTCGAGATCGTCGTTCCGACATTCCACTGCTCGCTGACTTCTTCTTAAAGCGGTATTCGACGAACAAGAAAGCGCGAGTAAACTCTTTCTCATCTGCGGCGATGTCAAAACTGATGAGTCTCGAGTGGAGAGGCAACGTTCGCGAGCTTGAAAATACGATCGAGCGAGCAGTCGTGTTGGCAGAAACGAACGTGATCGAAGAACGAGATATTGTTTGCGAGGACATTCAACCGACGGCTGACATGTCGGGCTCGCAGCAGATCTTTGAACGAGGCTTAACGCTTCATGAGCTTGAAATGGAATACATAAAGTTCGTTCTGAAGAAGACTAATAACAAAAAAGAAGCCGCAACTCGAATTTTGGGTATTGACCGCAAAACTCTCTACCGCAAAGAAAAGCAATATTTAGCTACTTCAGAAGAATCTTCTCAGTAATACCTATCGAGGGAAGTACTTGTTATTAAGTGCTTCCAGCGTTTCTTGGAGCTGCTCAACAGCAGCTCGATTTCCCCGCACACAATTCTTTTCAGCATCAAACGAATACATCTTCTTAGTCTGAGATCCTACCGTTAAGTAAGTGTAGACCGACCAGTCCATGATTGCTTCTTCCGAGCAACCTAACGTTGCATCAAAACTTCTGAAGACTGGTCTAACTAAAACTTCGACTGCGCTGAAGTCTTCTTTGGTGAGGACAGCATTCTTACTTGTGCCGCAATTGAATGTCGTAATCCGTTTGCTACGTTTGATTCTAACTTTATTATCCCTACAGGGACTCCAATTGCTGATCCACGTGTAATGGACCGATCGCCAGTCCACCATTAGTACTGTGGCGGAACTTGCTTCCGCCAGCAAAACAATTATTAGAGCGAGGACTGGCTTTATGAGAGTAAACATTAAATCTCAGGCGTCGGTGATGGCTCGGGAACTGGTGTCGCTTCCGGAGTAGGTTCTGG
>JAYSYM010000144.1:0-2004 GCA_043727635.1 Bdellovibrionales bacterium
GACGAATGAGTAACCGCGCTGAAGAACAGCTAGCGGACTTACTGAATCTAACTTCCCCGCAGCTTTGGCAAGCTGATGACGAACTCGATTCACAAAGTTCTGCATGCGCGAAGCAAACTTTTCTTCGAGTAGTTCAAGGCCCGCACGTTGGCTGTCGAAGTATCGACCGATTGACTTTTCAAGTCGCTGCATTAGCTCATCACAACGGATCGAAGCATCTTGAAGTCTTCGTTGAGGATCGATGAGGCCTTTTGCGAGCGTGAGCATGCGCTGACGATCAAGAGTGAGTTGTCTTGTTATCGCAATTCTTAAAGTCTTCTGGCATTCGACTACCCGATTAACTAAATCTTGCGCGTTTTTTACAACTAACTCTGCTGCAGCCGACGGTGTCGGTGCTCGAAGATCTGCTACAAAGTCTGCAATGGTGAAATCAATTTCATGCCCCACCGCTGAAATGACGGGAACACGAGACGCTGCTATGGCGCGGGCGACGATTTCTTCGTTGAAGCTCCAGAGGTCTTCGATTGATCCTCCGCCGCGACCAACGATGAGAACATCTAAGTCGGGTAGCCTATTAATGAGCTCGATAGCTCTGACGATTTCTGCAGCCGCGCCGTCGCCTTGAACTTTGCACGGAGCTAGTGTGATGTGCGCACCTTTGAATCTACGACTAAGAACGTTGATCATATCGCGGATCGCAGCACCCGTTGGTGATGTGACGATGCCGATGTGTCTTGGCAATGCGGGAAGTGCGCGTTTGCGAGCTTGATCGAAGAGGCCTTCTTTTTCTAACTTCGCTTTTAGTTGCTCGAAGGCTTTTTGAAGTGCGCCGGCTCCGACTGGATCCATCGTTTCGATGAGGAGTTGGTAGTTGCCGCGAGGTTCGTAAACTGTCACGCGACCGCGGATGATAACTTCCATTCCATCTTCGGGTCTGAATTTCAATTGGGAGTTGAATCCGCGGAACATCACGGCCGAGATTTGCGATTTAGAATCTTTTAGTGAGAAATAAAAATGGCCCGACGTCTGCGCTTTAAAATTTGAAATCTCGGCCTGCAACCAAATTAAACCAAACTCTCCTTCAAGAGATTGCTTTATTGATTTGTTGAGTTCGGAAACTGTTAAAACTTCTGGCTCGGCTGAAACAGAAAATTCTGTTGTTGGTTCTTTTACAAGTGCGGCTGCAGGTCTTGCCGCCGGCGCCGATGGAGTTGATGTCGGTCTGAAAACTTCTGGTTCAATTTTGATTTTTACTGTTTTTGATTTCTTTTCTTTAATCTTCACTTCGACAATCGGCTGCTGCACAGCAGGAGCACTAGGAGTCGGGAGATCCGACTTGGAGTTTAATAAATCTTCCCAGCTGAGTTGGTTTTTCGACATCCATCGCAAACTACTCGCGAGGGGCTGAATTCGTCAATGGGGAAGCGGCGTTCCGCGCAGGTAGTGAGGCATTAACCGGCTTTCGGAATCTCTTACGCAAGCCAGAGATTTTGGAGGATCCAAAGGCCACCAAGCCAGAGGCTTAAGTTGGCGAGAACTTGTGCGCCAACGAGGCGGTCGCGATACGCTGGCATTCGCTCTTCAGCAATTTTCATGAGCTTTTCAGAGCTAAGCACCAGTGTGATGACCGCGCCGTAGCCGAACATAATAAATGGAAAAATGAGATCTAATTGCTGATAGTTCATTAATGTTTTATCGGACTACGGTGGCCGCTTTTGAACGAGACCAAGAGGTAGTTTGCAAGCGAAAAAGCGAAGGTGTTCTGAATTAAAACTCAACTGAATCGGCCCCGGCGGGAATTTTCCCCAAAGGTACTGATTTAGGGTCTTGACGATTCTTTTCTTTCTGCTCCCATTGCGGATTTTGCGCGGCTTGAGTTAGTATTTAGATACGGTTTCTGTGGCATAACCTCAGAATAAAGAAACCCTACAAGTACTAAGATAAGGGGACTGTCCCTGGTGATGGTGTGCACGCTCGGCCTTCGGGATAACTGAGAAGCCTAAA
>JAYSYM010000145.1:0-2002 GCA_043727635.1 Bdellovibrionales bacterium
TCGACCAGCTCATTGATTTTTGATCGAAGGCAGATTTGACATGTCCAATCCACTGTTCAGTCGTTGGAGAATCAGTCCAATAAGGCACAGTCGGATAACTTGTGTAGCGAGGAGCTGGGATATCGTATTTTTTGAAAAGCTCAGAGCTCACGAAAATACCTCTCGCACCAGTTGAACAAACGATCTTACGTGTTCTTCGGGAGTAGCTGGCAAAACGCCGTGTCCCAGCCCACAAACCCAGCCAGCACGCTGTTCCGGAGTGAGTTTTCTAATTTCTTCGAGATACTTAAGAGCAGCGCTTTTGAAGTCCTTCGTTTCTAGGAAGAGCAGGGATTGATCGAAGTTTCCTTGAACAAAACCGAGTTTGTATTTCGGAAGCACGTCGCTCATGTCCCAGCGATGATCAAAGCCCAAACCACAAATCGGACTTCCCGGCTGAAAAAGTTTGTGTTGAAGGTGGGGAGCTTGAATTTGCTTTGCGTAGTAACCAACTTTGCCCGGAAAATCTTTCGTCATTTTTTCAAGCTGCGGCACTACGACATCATGGTAGAAAGCCGGCGAAAGTTCGCCAGCAGCAGTATCAAGAATCATGACGACCTCTGCGCCACCCTCTAGCTGTAATTCAATATTCCGTTTCAAGAGCGGCAAGAGGACCTCGCAGAACTTTGAAAAAAGCTGATTCAATCGCTTACTTTTTTCAAGTCCACCTTTGTGTGCGCCCTCGACAGCGTAAGTGAATAATGTCCACGGCCCACCGACAAAGCCGATTAGGCTTTTCGTTGCGGGTAAGCGTCTGCGAGTGTGAATCATGGCTTCTCTTTGGAACATGACGCCTTCGAGAGATTCGCTCACCGGCCGGAGCTTCGAAATATTAGTTTCGTCGAGTTGCCACTCTAATCGCGGTGCTGGATCGTAATGTAAACCCATCCCCATCGCTTCAAGTGGAAACAACAAATCGCTAAACAGAATTGCAATATCGAAGTCGAAATCTTGAATTGGTCCCATCGCTACTTCGGCAGCAAGTTCAGGAACTTTACAAAGCTCCATGAATCCATTTTTTGCACGGAGCGCTTGGTAATGCT
Source organism: Bdellovibrionales bacterium (assembly GCA_043727635.1). Classification (GTDB taxonomy): domain Bacteria; phylum Bdellovibrionota; class Bdellovibrionia; order Bdellovibrionales; family JAMPXM01; genus JAYSYM01. The sequence continues at coordinate 1,083 of JAYSYM010000145.1, forward strand.
TATGATACCGACCCGCCTGTCGCATGAACCAAATTGGCGGAGTATTTTGCGGAATACGCTTAAGACTATTTTGGAATCTCTGATTCATAAATTTTTCCTACTCACTTCTTTTGGGCGACCCATTGATAACCTACTCCGCGAACTGACCGGATCAATTCTCCTTCAGAGTCGTTAATCGCTTGGCGCAAGCGAACGATCGCATTGTCGACGGTTCGGTGAGTCGGGAATTTGTCCTCTCCCCAAACCTCATTTAGAATCTCGTCTCGGCTTAAAACTTGCGGCGCTCTTTGTATTAAAAGTTTAATTAATTGGAAGTCGCGAGCTTGAAGAAATTCTTTCTCCCCATTCTCGCTGATAACTGATTGGCTCTCGAGATCGATCGTCTTTCCGAAGCATTCGATCAAAGCGGGAGGCGCATGATTGTGCAGAACGTGCTTAATTCGCAAAAGTAATTCTTTTAAGTGGAACGGCTTCGGAATAAACTCTTCTGCGCCGATCTCGTAGCCAGTGAGTCGATTCTCAGCGGTACTGAGAGCTGTCATAAACAGAAAAGGTGCAGCACTGCTTTTGCGAATTTCTTTTCCGAGATCGAAGCCTGAACCGTCCGGCAGACTTACGTCCAAGATCACGAGATCAAATCGTGCATGTTTAATTTTCGTCATAGCACCCGAAAAATTCTGGGCCCAAGTGACGTCGTAAGACTCTTTTTCTAAACGCTCTTTTAAAGTTTCACCTAAAGACGTGTCATCTTCGACCAAAAGCAATCGTGCAATCATTCGCCACCTGCTTTTGGAAGCTTAACTTCAGTTGAAAACTTCGGCGAGAAAGCAAAGGCAACTTTGCCATTCATTTTTTCAACTAGCATTTTGACTAAATAGAGACCTACCCCACTGCCGCTTCCGCCATGATGCTGATGAAAA
>JAYSYM010000146.1:0-2001 GCA_043727635.1 Bdellovibrionales bacterium
TGATCTACACGCGATTACAGTGAAACAAGAGGCCGAGAAGCTCCGAAACACTTCATACGAAGTTTTAGCGTCGTACATCGCCTGTGGCATTGATCCAAAGAAAAGTCTGATCTTCATGCAGTCTCATGTGCCGGAGCATGCTGAGCTTGGCTGGGTGCTTACCTGCCACACTTACATGGGTGAGCTCAATCGCATGACTCAATTCAAGGACAAGAGCGCAAAAGAGAAAAGTATTCCGACAGGTTTGTTTACTTATCCGTCGCTCATGGCTGCTGACATTCTTGTTCATCAAGCGGAGCTAGTTCCAGTTGGGAACGATCAAAAACAGCACATCGAATTAGCGAGAGACCTGGCAATTCGCATGAATAGCGCATACGGACAGCTCTTCAAAGTTCCTGAACCATTTATTCCGCCGGTTGGCGCCAGAATTATGAGCTTGCAAGATCCGAATGCGAAAATGTCGAAGTCGACGGAAGATTCGCTTGCGACTGTGTTTTTGCTCGACGATGAAGATACGATTTTGAAAAAGTTTAAGCGTGCAGTCACCGACTCGTTGAATACAATCAACTACAGCGATGAGCAGCCGGGACTGAAGAATTTAATTGATATTCAAGCAGCGCTCAGCGGTAAGCCCCAAGCCGAAATTACGGCTGGCTTTGAGGGCAAAGGTTACGGTCATCTCAAACAAGCAACTGCCGATATGGTCATCGCTCACTTCTCACCTATTCGCCGAGAAATTCAGCGTCTCTTAAACGACAAAAGCTATCTTCACACTGTGCTGAAAGATAGCTCTCATCTCGCAAGTGAGCGCGCTCGGCCCACTCTCAATAAAACTTACGAAGCGCTCGGCTTCGTAGTTAAAACTTAATTTTTATTTCGGCGAGATAGCATCAAAGTAAACTTTTACTTGGCTGCCTAGCGGTTGAGAATCCCACGGAATGTTTTGAGCTAATACAATCGCGTTTCGTTCGCGGTCATACATCCAACCAACATCAGGATCACTAGGCAACTCGAGTGTGCCATACACAACGCGAATTGAAGGCGTCCAAGGAAGTCGAGTTAAGAAAATCGTTCGACCTGCATTCGTAACAATGTTTTGCGCCATTGCCGAGAGGCGCTTACCAAAATCAGCGGCGCACAATCGCAAGTCATTATTAGGTCCGTTAACAACCATCTTCAAGAATTCAAAAATCGTAGTTGGCGGATTGGAACCATCTGCATAGCAGTTTGGCATTTCGTCTGGGACGACGAGCGCGCCGTAGCCTAGCACTTTACGTGGATCATTGTTTTTCTGCTTCACCAAGAAATCATAGAAATCTTTTGGATTACTCATGATCGTACTTTGATCTTCCGCATCCGTAATAAAAATAACAGCTAGAGCTGCAGCCGGACGGATAAAGCCAGCGTTCGCAGTTGCGTTGGCCGGCGTAAACACATGGTAAGCACCATCAAAAGATTTCTCTGTACCGCTGCCGTTGATTCCCCGATTCAAATTTGCTTTTAGAACATTGTCGTGACCTGGAGTCGCGGGCGTAACGAAGTTAGGTGAACCAACGAGCTTACCAGCCGTATAGCTGTCGGTATCGGTCGTTACCACTCCAATGTGATAATCGAGTCTTGCACCCTTGCTAAATTCAGCAACAAACGTAGAGATGTTTGCGATCAAATTCTGCTGGTGCGATGACATACTCCCCGAATCATCGATGACAAACAAAATGTCAGCGGTTGGCGAAAAAACCTCGCCGTTGTATTGAATTTTTTCTGCAGGAGGATTCGGAGTTGCATATTGCTTTGGCGATCTGCCACCCTCGCAAGCCAGGAGAAATAAAATTGAGCTCGCTAATACTAAATGTCGCAAGTTCACTTAACCACCTTTGCACCTTGGTTGAGGCACGCCTTTTTTACGTCAACTTTATAGTGTCCAATTTCATCAAACCAAACTTCTGTATCTGCTGGAAAAGTTAAAGTGTGATTGCCCTTTGCACCAGTTGTTCCCTTTTT
>JAYSYM010000147.1:0-1995 GCA_043727635.1 Bdellovibrionales bacterium
GCAGTTTGGTTACACTTTAAGTTAGAAGCGTCTTTAAACGTCATCCAACCGTTACCAGTCTGCGCAAGTGTCTTCATCATGCGAGCGTAAAGTTCGCGAGCTTTCACTTGAGCAGCAAACATTCCTTTTGATTCAGCGTCTGTGTAAGCCTTTTCGAATTCAGGGCCGTACAAATCAACTAACTCAGGGTTTGTTTTCGGATCAAAGAGCGACCACATCGCATCTGCTTTTACACGCTTCATGAAAAGATCTGGAACCCAGTTGGCGATATTGATGTTGTGAGCACGTTTTGCTTCGTCGCCAGTGTTATCGCGAAGTTCTAGGAACTCCTCGATGTCCGCATGCCAGCTCTCAAGGTAAACGCAGCAAGCACCTTTACGTTTTCCGCCTTGGTTCACTGCTGCGACTGAAGAGTCGAGAGTTTTAAGCCAAGGAATGATTCCGTTTGAGTGACCGTTTGTTCCTTTAATTAATGAACCACGTGCGCGAACGCGGTGGTAAGCAACGCCGATACCGCCAGCAAACTTAGAAAGTAGAGCGATGTCAGTGTACTTCTTGTAAATCGAAGCCAAGTCGTCTTCTGGCGAATCAAGAAGGTAGCAAGAAGACATTTGCTGGCGAAGAGTTCCAGAATTGAACAGTGTCGGAGTGCTTGGCATGTAATCAAGCTTCGACATCAACTCATAAAGAGAGATGGCTTCGTCAGCCGTCTGTGCAAGACCACAAGCAACGCGCATGAAGAAGTATTGAGAAGTCTCAAATACGCGGCGGCTCTTTGGATCTTTTAATAAGTAGCGATCGTAAACCGTACGAAGGCCGAAATATTCGAAGTTTTGGCTTCGCTCAACAACGATTGCAGCTTGCAACTTAGCTGAGTGTTCGTGAGCGAATTTTACTAGTTCTTTATTGATGAGTCCGTGTTCAGCACCATACGCAATTGATTCGGCGAACGTGCCGATATCAAGCGTGTGTACTTCTTCGTCGATGTAAGTCGCAAGTAGACGAGCAGCGAGGAGTGAATACTGCGGTTCTTCGCCGATTAAGAGCGATGCTGTTTGAATGCAGAGATTATCTAATTCTTTAGTTGAAGCGCCATCGTAAAGGCCGCTGATCGCTCGAATCGCAACACGAGTTGAATCAACTTCGGTGAGACCAATAGAGAGGCGAGTAACACGCTCAACGATTTTGTTGACGTTAACTGCCTCAAGAGTGCCATCACGTTTGCGAACTCGCATAAGTGGCGGCACCTGAATTCCGGAAGTTGATAGGCCAGTAGTTGCATGGTCGCGCATAGGCGCGATTCCAGTCATCTCCATATGTTCTCCTCGTTGCGTAGAAACCTCTTCGTGAGATCTCTCAAAGTTGCGTTCAAAGTTGAAAATCGTCGTATGTACCTTTACTGAACCGTCGATGCTATCGAAGGGTTGGAGACGCTAAAGCGTATCCGACCTTCTTTCAACGCCGAAAATTCAGCAGCGAGAACCGTTAAGCCCAAAAACAAATTGGGTGCTTAAAAGCTCACGCTTTAGGAGTATATTTTTTCGTTTTGCTAAGTAACGGGTAGGCTGGTCCGAACACATTTCTGGTACATCGCTCGACTTGTAAGCATTTCCCCTCACGCTTACTTATCGAACAGTGCTTTGCTTCCGTGCTCTGAACTTGCGAGTAGCTCGCTTGTCCCTCGCGCAAATCCTTGCGCTTGTATCGTGTACAGCCCGGCTTCTAGTCCCTCAACCAAAAGCCAATTCACTCAACTTCTTGACCGTAGCCTGCCCACAAAATTTCTGTCAAACGCGATTTAAGAATTTTCACTGATTTATTTTTATACCAAACCAAGCTTTAAGTTTGCTGCGGTTAACTCGCGGAATCCTTTGTCTTTAACGGTTTGACAGCCGTGCAAACATTTTCGGTTCATGCGATTTCAAATTTTTTTTTGCGCGAGTTTTTCTCTTCACTGCTGAAGAGAGTGACAAACTGGACCTTAATCGCGGTCAG
>JAYSYM010000148.1:0-1995 GCA_043727635.1 Bdellovibrionales bacterium
ACATCAGGCTAACTTCAGCTAGATATCAGCAATCGAAACCGATTAGACTCGTAAGTATGCGAATTAGTGAGAAAAAACGCCTTGCTCTTGTGTTGAGCGGAGGCGGCGTGAAAGCGGCGGCCTTCCACCTTGGAGTCTGCTTAGCGCTTCGAGAGAAAGGCTTTAAATTTGCCGGGGGTTCCCCGTCAGACGTGCGCCTTCATTACGAAGATGATCGCATGACTTTCAAAGTGTATGTCGGCTCAAGCGCTGGTGCCGTAGTTACAAGTCTTCTCGCTTCGGGGTTCGAAATCGAATCGATCATAGATGCGTTTGAAAAAGGTTCTGGAAAGTCTGCAATCAGCAGATTGATTCGTCGAGATGAAATGGGCGCAAAGCTTCGCCCACTCACCTATCGGGATCTCTTTTCGGTTAACAGCAGCAACTTAGTTTCATTTGTACCAAGCCTTCTTCGTCGTAAGTCTTTAGTTGCTGGCGGTGTTGAAGCGTTTTTGAAAAATGGATTTAAAATCAACGGTCTCTTCACCACTAAAGGTTTAGAGAAGTATATTCGCGATCACGTTGTGCAAGACAACGCTTTTTCGGCGCTTGGTGTGCAGCTCTTCATCGTAGCAACTCAACTTAATCACTCTCGCAAAGTTGTCTTTGGTAATTTTGAGAAAACGACGAAAGATAACACGATTAAGTACGCAAATTACGCGACGATTTCTGATGCGGTGGCTGCATCGGCAAGTTTGCCGCCCGTCTTTGCTCCGTACGGAATTAAGAACGACAAAGGAAAAGAAATTTTCTTCTTCGACGGAGAAATTCGCGACACGCTTTCAACTCACGTAGCAGCTGACCATGGTGCTGATTTAGTTATAGCGAGCTATTCAATTCAGCCATATCACTACACTGAAAAAATGGGCAGCTTGCACAATTACGGAATTCCTTTAATTGTGAATCAGGCTCTCTATCAGGTGATCCAGCAGAAAATTGAAAAGCATATTGAACACAAGCAGCAGATCGCAGCGATCCTTGATGCTATCGATGGATACTGCAAACAGCAGGATATTTCGAACGAACATCGCGAGAAGCTTTTAGATATTATTATTAAGCGCGTGAATCATAAGCCTGGCGTGGATTACATCTACATCCACCCAAGCTCTCAAGACTATGAAATGTTCTTTGTGGATCACTTTAGTCTTAATCCCGAAATTCTGGCGAGAATTGTAAGCATCGGCTTCCGCTCAGCCATTCAAGTTCTTCGCAAACTCAATCTCTAACTGGTAGCTGCTACCAGAGGGTAGCAATACTGCGTCACTAGAATAAATTTATGACTGCGCGCTGTGCTGCTCGCAGCACTGGCGCTGATGCTAAGCCCATAGCGATCACTGCGATCGCTGACAATACGACAGTCGCTCGAGTCATCATGTGGGATGCCGCAATTTCAGCGCCGGGTTCGTCGCTCATGTACATCATTACGATTGGGCGTAGGTAGTAATACACGCTGATCACAGAGTTGATAACTCCCCAGAATACGAGCCAGTAGTAATCTTGCTCCATCGCTGCCGAGAAAATATAAAGCTTACTGAAGAAACCAACAAATGGCGGCAGGCCAGCGAGCGATAACATCAACACTGTCATGCTAATGGCGAGCATCGGGAATTTCGCGCCAAGGCCGCGAAGATCTTGCACACGAAGCTGTGTGTGCTCGTAGCGCTCGTAAAGAGCTACTACTGCGAAAGTTCCGAGAGTCATGATCGCGTAGCTAAAGAGATAGAATAACAGCGCTGTCGCGCCAGCGTCGAAACGAGAGCCGAAGCCCGCTGCGATCAAGCCAACCATTGCATAACCTGAGTGCGCAACGCTTGAGTAAGCGAGCATGCGCTTTACGTTGTCTTGCATGACCGCTGCAACGTTGCCGACAAACATCGTCAATACGGCAAGCCACTGAAGTGCTGTGTTGAGTGATGGTGAAAGCTCATAGCCAGAAGAGTTAAAGAAGCGAAGGAA
>JAYSYM010000149.1:0-1994 GCA_043727635.1 Bdellovibrionales bacterium
ACTTTGAAAGATGAAGTGCCGAAACTAAAGAGCGAACGAAAATGCGTTTTCGTAATGCTCTATCCGAATGAAGACACTTTCTTCAAATCGTTTCCAGTAAGCATTTCTGCGGGAGCAACAGCTTCGCCGATGATCTGCAGCGAACGCCTCGGCGAAGATTACGTGGTTGGTATTCAAGGCCACTTGTCAGAGTCGGGAATCGAAAAACTCCACGCTCAAATCTCTCAAATGTTAAATTAGTTCAGTTGTGATTACGGGGCCTCGGCGGCGCGCTACTCTGCCAGAAGGCTTTCGATCATCTCAGCAGTCTCAGGTGTCGACCAATCGTTCGCACCGAATCCACTAAATGCGAGAAGTCCTTTTCGATCGAGAACGAAGTTGGCAGGCAGAACTTCGACGCCAAACTCCTCAGCAGCAGCCTTTGCTTCGTCAAAAAAGCTTAAGTATCTAAAATTTTTCTGTTTCCAGAGGTCTCTGGCGAAATCTTTTCCGATGGTTCCTTCGTCAACGTTGACCGCAAGGACCTTAAAGCCTTTTTGCTCATACTTCTGATGCAAATCTGCAAAAGTTGGAAGTTCGACAAGACAAGGAGCGCACCATTGTGCCCAGAAAGTAACCAACACTACTTGTCCCTTGTAACTCGAAAGCTTCTGCGATTTTCCATCGGCATCGACCAAAGTCAGATCAGGCATTGTCTGTCGACTTTCGAGAGTTCGAGCACTTTCTTGTTCAGGATCTGATTGATCTGCAGTCTGCAAAGTTTGAGATTTGATGTATCCTATGACCACTAATGAAATCGCAACGATCAAAAGAGCAATTTTGCCCCACAACGGAAAGTGAAAGCCTTCTTTCAGGTGTTCAGCAGTCTGAGGGGTCGGTTCGGTCTGAGAATTTTGATTCTTTTGATCAGTCACCGAGCCAGCCTAGCGACAAAATACTCGGCATGCAAGCTGGGCAAATAGTGGTGGAGTACGTGTTGATGCTTCTCGTTGCGATCTCTATAGCGGCTTTAATGATCAATCTCATCGCTAGCCGAAGTGAAGATGATCCCGGCTTTTTAATTAAGTCTTGGAACGGAATAATCACAACTATTAGCAATGACAAAACCGACGAAGTCCCTCCAGCGAATCCGCAGGGACAAGGCTTTTAGAAGTAAACCGATCCGCGCTTAGCGATTTCAGCACTCAATGCTTTTTGCATTTTCTCTCGTACAACTTGGGCTAGCTCTTGTACCAACTCTTGGTCATTTGCGGCATCAGCTGTGTAGGGAAACTGAATTGGCTCTAAGAAAATAATTTTCCACTTCGCTGGAAGAGGAACAATATTTAGCGGCAGGGGAATGATCGTACTTTTCAAAAACTTCGGGAGCTTGATTCTCGATAGGTTAATGTGAGTTTCTTCAGCGCCAATAATGAGGGTCGGCACAATCGCACATTGTCGCTCGAGAGCAAGTCTAATGAAGCCGCGCTTAAACTCCTGCAAGTGATAGCGTTTGGTTGTAGCTTTGAAATTTCCGTATTCGCCCTCCGGAAATAAAATAACTAAGTTGTTCTTTCTGAGTTGGTACTTACCATTTTCAGTCGTCGCTTGAATGAAACCGACTTTGTGTGCCGGAACTGCAGTGAATTTTGATAAGAACCAAAAAGCATGCGTGAGAACTCTTGGCACTCGCTTAGTCGCGCGCGATATTTCGTGCGTTAAGATGAGAGCATCAAAGCCCGCATAGCCAGAGTGATTTGGAATGATGATCGCTGGACCACGCTTGGGGATATTTTCTACCCCCACTAGTTCTAGGCGGAAGTATTTGCGCAAGACTTCCATCGCTAGGCGCGGCACAACGCGATAGAGGAGGAAGTCGCCATCGACTTCTCTAAACTCAGCAAGTTTTCCTTTGGAATTTCGTAAAAAGTTATTCACGATGGTAGATTAGGAAGACAACATGAGAAAGTCAGCTTCATATATTTTGAGTATCGACCAAGGCACGACCGGCACAA
>JAYSYM010000150.1:0-6237 GCA_043727635.1 Bdellovibrionales bacterium
CGTCTAAGCCAGTGATGCCATTTAGTGAATCGCCAGCTGAAGATACTTGTGGCAACTCTGAACCAGGACAGTCTGTTTTTAGTTTCAGATATTTTTCAGCGACCCAACCAATCTTCGATTCTTCGGCAGAAAATCTGACCTTAACGAAGTTTACTTCTTGGCCGTTGATTCGGTTTGTCTTTTTATTTTCGCCCCAACCTTGGAAAGGTGCGACTCGTTCAAAGGCTTCTGATGTAAATAGAATTTCAGATAAACTATCGCCTCGCACATTCACTCCCTGCGCACAGAGAACGTAAATCAATTCACCGCGAACGATGCGAGCGCCAGAATTCGTGTTTGTTTGCGCGATGACTCGCTCACTGAATAAGAAAACTAATAGTGCAGTGAATCCTAAAACCTTGATTGCTTTCATCCGCAAACCCCTTTTGCTGATAGCAGGAATACTCCCGTTTGATCTCGAGTGGGAAGAGGTGCGTTTTGGAATTGAAATCGTTTCGGATCGGCCGACAATTGTCGGCTTAGATTTCGCTCGATATCAAACTAAAGTTTATAACTTGAATAAGGTGCGGTCGAAAGAAGACGTCCTTAGTGCCGATCAGGAAGAAGTCGTTCCGGCCGATGGTGACGGATTTGCGCCTTGCGGAGCGTATATCACAGTTCTCGTTGGGAACGGAATGTCGATTCCTTCTCGGTCGAAGCGCGATTTGATTTCGGCGAGCATCGAGTTTTGTACATCTACGTAGTTGTCGCGAAGAGTCCAAGCCGCGATGAAAACGTTCTGCGCCGAATCTCCAAACCCTTCAAAGATAAAGAGGGGTTCGGGCTCATCGAGCACAAGCGGGTTTCGCGTCGAGATATCTAAAAGTATGTCGCGTACTTTCATAATAGAGTTATTGTAGCCAACGCCAAATTTTAGATCCACCCGGCGGATCGGGAAGTAAGATAGATTCACAATATTATTTTTAATCATCGTCTCATTCGGCAGCCGAACAAGTCGATTGTCGAAAGTTCGGATCTTGGTGGAGAGAAGGTCAATTGAGAGAACCTCACCCTTTACCGAGTCAACTTCGACGGCATCGCCAATTTTAAATGGTCGATCAATCATTAAGAATAGACCGCTAATTAAGTTTGAAGCAGAAGTCTGCGCTGCAAAACCTATTGCGACAGTCAAAATTCCGGCTGCACCGAGGATCACTTTCAAATCGAAACCAAGTTGATTGAGCGCAGCCGCAATGACGAGAGTTGCTAAGATATAGTAGCTGAACTTCTTCACAAAAAGCTTTTGTTGAATGTCGAGATTTGGTAGCCGAGTCAGCGCGGCACTAGCTCGGCGAGCGAGAAATAGGCCGACAAAAATAATAGCAATGGCGGCAAGTGCATTCATAAGTTGGCCAGTGCGCACTTGTCCAATCGTCGAATTAAAAAACTCTTTGAAGCTGTCCATTAAAAGCTCAATCCTTTATTCTTCAGGGCGTTGAAGACGCGGCTGACAGACATCGATTCGTTCTCGCCGATTCGAGGAGCAGCAACTTGCCGAGCTCGTTCAGCTTCTTTCGGGGGGCATCGATGATACTGAACATTCGAAAGCTCGAGCGATGAGGTATGTTCCACAGTGATGGCGTCAGTCCAAAAGCCTTGGTCATCAGAATAGTAAAGTGCCAAGCGGTCACTCGGAATTGAGAGTCGCTCAATCACAAGTGTCTCTTCTCCGTCATTTTTAATGTTCACTGGAGTTATCGCTAAATCTGAGCGATGAGGAAGTTGATTACGGGTGAAGTACGCCGGTAGAAGACCGGAATAGCCGAGTTCTCCCGAAGTTGGCGGTCCAAACCACGTATCAGATAGACGCCAAGTTGGAATATCTAATGGCGGAGCCGTGGCAGTCGGCTTTAACTGAACCCACAAAGGTGAAGCGACAAAGAATCGAATATCATCGTGCGGAAGGACTCTTAGTGGAATTGGAAAACGAGTACTGACCGAGCGATCAGGCAAAGATGGCAAAAGCGAAATCTCGGTTCGGCTGTTTGGAAAAACATAACGATAGGATTCTTCGTCCGGTCGAAATGCTTCTTCTTGGGTGCTTAGCCAGCTTTGGTTTCGCGCCCATGACACAGTTAATTCGTTGCCGGCACTCTGAAATCGTAGGTGCAATGGTCCGATTTTGAAAACGGTTTCACTTTGAGTTAACTGATGGGGTCCCCACCAGTTCTTACCAGAAACGGAACCAGATATTTGTGTCATTGAGGCACGTTAGCGTGGTGAAAGTTTGATGTCTAGATTCAACGTAGACGGTCGTGTAGCAATGGACGAGCAATTGATCTCGCCGCAATCAGGGCGCTCGGCTCACTCCCGCCAGTCCGGGGCTGATGGTCAGCTGTAAGGCTAGCTCCGGCATCAGCTGCCTTTTCTTCGAGCCGCAGATCTGGAGTTCGGCGAGTCAAACGCATCAGCTCGTCGATTGCGTTACATAATCGGTTGAAGTAGCGAAGTAGACTGTCTTGAGTACGTACTCTAAAATCAGCCGAGGTTTTTCCGAAACCGATTTTGACAGACACTCCGCGATCTTTGAGTGCCTTGAACATATCCTCATCAGTGAGGTCGTCGCCAAAAGCGAAAGCAAAAGTATCAGTCGTAGTTTGATCTAGATACCAACTGATAAAAGCTCCTTTATCAGCTTCGCCGGCGCGAACTTCGACAACTTTTTTACCACGAAGAATAGTGACTGGCTGATTAGCCAGACCAAGCTCTAATTCTTCAGCTAATTTTTTTGATTGCAACAAGCCGTAGTCGCGAGGGGATTGTCGATAGTGCCAAGCAAGAGAGAAATTTTTCTTCTCAACGAATGATTTTGGAGTTCTTTCAGCATAGTGGCCCATAATTTTTTCTGCTGTGGGGTACCAGTCGTCTAAATTGCGGTGAACTCGTCGATGCCATTCCTTCGTGAAAGGGTCGAAGTATTCAGCGCCATGCTCTGATGTAAGAGCAAGGTTTGTCTCTGGAAACTGGCTATCAAGGAATTGGCGACTTCTACCGCTGACAATTACTAACTCGAGCCAAGGGAATTTATTTTGAATTCTCATGAGGGCTTCGCGAGTTGCGTCTGGTAAGACAGCGAGCTCAGGTGAGCTTTCGATTGGCACTAACGTTCCGTCGTAATCGACAAAGACCACGATTCGATTGGCGCCACTTCGACGTACACGTTTTAAAATTTGAACCATCGTTTTGCGAGATGCTGATAATGTTTCGTGATCCTCAAGGCTCTCATGTTGAATCTCTAAATCGCTAATAAACGACTGTGCCCAGTCAGTCGCTGTATAAGATTTCAAATATTGAAGCATGATCTTCATTCGCAACGCGCGTTCATCGCGAGGCATATCCATCGCAAGTTTCATTTTTTCTGCCGTATCGGCATAGTCCCATGGATTAATCGGAATCGTGTGGCTCAGCGCTGAGATTGCTCCGGTAAACTCGCTAAGTAAGACAACGCCGGGATTTTGCATCGACTGCGCTGCTACATATTCGAGTGCGACCAAATTCATTCCGTCTCGCTTGCTCGTCACCAATAGAGCATCAGCGGCACGATATAGTGCCGAAAGTTCATCGGCTCCAACCGATGAGTGCAAATAGCGAATCGGCGTCCATGTGGGAGTCGAGTACTTTCCGTTGATTTCACCAACTAGCTGAGCCGTTTGCTTAGCGAGTTCGATAAACTCAGGTGCTCCGGTTCGAGTGGGCACGGCGACTTGGAGTAAGCTCACTTTGCCGCGAACCTCTGGGTGATTCTCGAGGAGCGCAGCGAAGCTATGAAGTTTTAAATCAAGTCCTTTAATGTAATCGAGGCGATCAACTCCTAAGAATAAAAATTCTTTTGTTTTGAAGGTGCTCAGTAGTTCACCCACTCGAGAAGTGCCTGCACGTGCCTGCAGATCTTCGGTCTCAACGCTCACCGGGAAGACACCCAAACGAGTTATATGCTGGCCATCTTTGATTGCGAGAAAATTGGTATCAAGACCAAGTATTCGTAAAACCGAACTGCAGAAATGGCGAAGATACGAGTAGTCATGAAAGCCAACTAGATCTGCGGCGAGCAAACTTTTCAGCAATTCTTCACGAGCGGGAAGTTGTCTGAAGACTTCAGAGCTTGGGAAAGGGACATGAAGGAAAAATCCGACCTTCAGCTCAGGACGCAAACGCTTTAGATAAACAGGTACTAAAAAAAGATGGTAATCATGAATCCAAATTAAATCTTCGGGCGATGCAACCGCAGCAATCTTTTCTGCGAAGAGACGATTCACTTTTTGGTAAGTGTCCCAGTCTTCGTTAGCAAATTTCACGCGATCATTTTGGTAGTGAAGTAGTGGCCAGAGAACATCGTTTGAAAAATTATTGTAGTAGGAATGGTAGTCCTTCGGATCGACGAACAAAGGTTCGTAACTCCAAGTCGACTTTCCCATTTGCTTTTGAACAGTCGGCCAGTTTTCTGCGGTCAAACCATCGGGCGCACAGCCGAGCCATAAACGCTCAACTGGCGTTTTAATTCCACCGATCGCTGTTACTAAACCACCCGCCGCTGTCTTAGTTGCTTTGGTTATTGGGTCGAACGCAAACGGCAAGCGGTTGCTTGCGATAATCCATTTTGGTTTAGCCTGATACGAAATTACTTCGTTTTCCACAACGTCCATTGTTATGGGCTGCTTTGTCTCCTGTCATGTTAAGTAGCCTAGACAAACTCCACACACAGTCACTGAATGACACTGTTGAGTGGGTGGCTGTAAGATTTTGTTTATGCCAAGTACACATACAGCTACGCATTCAGCCATACATTCAACTAAACATACTTATAAATTTGGAATCATAGGCAACTGCGCGCATCTTGCCTATATCGATACAACGGGAAATGTTGTCTGGCATTGTCTTCCTAGGTTCGATTCGAGTTTTATTTTCGGCGGGTTGCTAGATTCGGTGAAGGGTGGTCGATTTCAGGTGGCCCCCTACAATGAAGATCCTTCAGTAACTGTTGAAGGTCAGCAAGACTATGTAGAGAACACCAATATTTTGCGAACCCGATTCGAAACGGCCGATGGAGTATTTGAAGTTATAGATTTTGCTCCACGATTTAATCGCTTCAATCGCTATTTTAAGCCTTTGATGATGATCCGCAAAATTCGAAGAATTTCGGGTAACCCTCGGCTAGTTGTGACATGCGATCCGCGCGGGCAGTACGGCGAAATAGTTCCTTCAGTTTCGCTTGCCAGCAATCATATCCGCTATCAAGGGCTTGAAGATCACGTTCGTTTGAACACTAATATTCCGCTCACTTACATCGCACACAAAACTCCATTTCTTCTTACTGAAACTAAATATTTAGTTTTGAGTTGGGGTGAGCCATTTGAAGCGACGCTTGAAGAAACTTGCGAAAGTTATTTGAAAAAAACTACGGACTACTGGCGAACATGGGTTGAGCACTGCACGATTCCGGATATCTATCAGAAAGAAGTAATCCGCTCGGCCCTGATTCTAAAACTTCACCAGTATGAAGACACAGGGGCAATCATTGCCTCTGGAACAACGAGCTTGCCTGAAGCGCCGGGGAGCGGGCGTAATTGGGATTATCGATTTTTCTGGGCTCGTGATTCCTACTATACACTCGCAGCCCTTTACTCAATTGGTCACTTCGAAGAACTTGATCGCTACTCACATTACATCCAAAATTTAGGTTTGGCCGCTCAGCATGGCTATCAACCTCTCTACGGAATTTCGGGCGAAACTCAACCTCTCGAGCGCGAACTTGATTTAGAAGGTTATCTCGGCAACAAACCAGTACGCATCGGTAACGCTGCCTTCTTGCAAGTACAAAACGATGTCTACGGACAAGTCCTATTGTCGCTGCTCCCGCTTTATATTGATGCCCGAATCATTGAAACAAAGAAGCTTCAATCGCGCGAACTGGTCGATCATGCCTTGCGCTTTATCGAAAGCACGATGCAGTCACCTGACGCTGGGTTGTGGGAATTCCGCGGAAGACAAAATCGACATTGCTATACATTCTTGTTTCACTGGGCTGGTGCTTCTGCTGCGGCAAAGATCGCTCGCACTCTCGGTGACAAAGAGCTCGAAGCTCGTTCGCTTAAATTGAAAGAAGCTTCTGCTGAAGGAATCGAAGCTTGTTACAATCCAAAATTGAAGGCGTACGCTTCGCACATCGGCGGGAGTGATTACGATGCCTCACTCTTTCAG
>JAYSYM010000151.1:0-1990 GCA_043727635.1 Bdellovibrionales bacterium
ACTTCAGAGATGATCGCAGCTTCTTTTGGTTTACGAGCTTCGAATAACTCAGCAACGCGAGGTAGACCACCCGTGATATCGCGAGTTTTCGCAGTCTCTCTGTGGATCTTCGCGATCACATCACCGGCGTGAACTTCTTGATCAACAGTCACAAGGAGTTGAGCGCCCACTGGAATGATGTATCGAGCTGGAATATCACGACCAGGAAGCATCAACTGCTCACCGTTCGGACCAGTAAGAACAACTGTCGGCTTGTTGTCTGAAGCCTTCGACTCAGTAATAACTTTTGTCGCGAAACCAGTAACAGCATCGACTTGCTCAGTAACTGTCACACCTTCTTCGATATCTTGGTAAGCAACTTTCGCTGTTACTTCAGAGATGATTGGGTTTGAGTATGGATCCCACTCAGCAAGAGTAGTGCCCTTAGTTACATTGTCGCCTTCTTTTACGTTAAGAACAGCACCGTAAACTAGTTTGAAGCGCTCACGCTCACGACCGTTTTGATCAACGATGATGATTTCACCGTTACGATTCATCACTGTTAACTTACCAGCACGGTTAGTTACTGTGATCACGCCAGAAATCTTGATCGATCCATCGTGACGAGCAGTATGCACGCTAGCTTCAACCGAACGAGATGCCGTACCACCTAAGTGGAACGTTCTCATCGTAAGCTGTGTACCTGGTTCACCGATTGATTGAGCAGCGATAATACCGACTGCTTCACCAAGGTTCACCATCGCTCCGCGAGCAAGGTCACGACCGTAGCACTTAATGCAAGTACCTCTGCGAGTGTTACAAGTGAGAACCGAGCGAATCTTAACCGCCTCGATACCCGCAGCTTCAATAGCTTTAACGTTATCTTCTGTGATCTCGCCGTTAGCTTCGGTGATTACTTTGTTAGTTAAAGGATCAACGATTGCCTCAAGAGGCACACGACCCAAGATACGATCGCCAAGTGGCTGAATGATCTCGCCGCCTTCAACAAGCGGAGTAACCATTAGACCATCAGTAGCTCCGCAATCTTGATCAACGATGATCACATCTTGCGCTACGTCTACGAGACGACGAGTTAAGTAACCTGAGTTCGCTGTTTTAAGAGCTGTATCGGCTAGACCCTTACGAGCACCGTGAGTAGAAATGAAGTACTGAAGTACTGTCAGACCTTCTCGGAAGTTTGCTGTAATTGGTGTCTCGATAATTTCGCCCGATGGTTTCGCCATCAAACCCCGCATACCCGCGAGCTGACGAATCTGAGCCGCAGAACCCCGCGCCCCAGAATCCGCCATTACGAAAATTGGGTTGAATGAATCTGATCGAACGATTCCGTCTTTAGTTTCGAAATCTTCTTTCTCGAGACCCATCATCATTTCTTTTGCGAGCTTGTCACCAGTCTGAGCCCAGATATCTACAACCTTGTTGTAGCGCTCACCATCAGTGATCAAACCTTCGTCGTACTGCTGTTGAATTTCTGAAACTTGTTTTTCAGAATCAGCGAGTAACTTCTTCTTCGAATCTGGGATAACCATGTCATCTAAGCAGATCGAAATACCCGCTAGAGTAGAATACTTAAATCCGTATTCCATGATTCGGTCAGCAAGAATTACCGTCGCCTTACCGCCAGCCAAACGGAAAGTAGTATCGATCAATACACCAAGAGTTTTCTTAGTCATCACTTGGTTAACAGTTGAGAACGGAACTTCTGGTGGAACCATGTCACTCATGATTGCGCGACCAACTGAAGTCTGTTCAGTTTTCCCGTTGATACGAACTTTACACGCAGCTTGAAGATGGACCATTCCAGTGTCGTTAGCGTAAAGAACTTCTTGTACGCTTGAGAATGAGCGGCCAGTGCCTTTTGCACCTGGGCGAATTCGGCTCATCCAGTACATACCAAGAACGATATCTTGAGATGGGTTGATGATTGGTTTTCCGGAAGCTGGGCTTAGGATGTTGTTAGTCGACATCATAAGAACGCGAGCTTCAACTT
>JAYSYM010000152.1:0-1976 GCA_043727635.1 Bdellovibrionales bacterium
GCCAATCGAGAGGGCGGTGATTTTCTTGGCACTAGTTAAGCTACGTGATTCGGAAGCTTTTGAACAAGCGTTCCGTCGTTTTAAAAAATCATGTGAGAAGTCAGGCATCTTGTCTGAAGTAAAAAAGCGCGAACATTATGAAAAACCATCTGTTCGTTTGAAGAAGAAGTCGATCTCTGCGCGAAAGCGTTTACTTAAGAAATCGAAAAAGTCTTGGGGCGAGCGTACTGAACGCGACTAATCCCGAGCTCTGTTCTTCGAGTATTATTAACCGTCCTGTTTGAAAGGGTGACAGATGGGTCTGAGAGAATCGATCTCTAACGACATGAAAGAAGCGATGAAAGCAAAAGACTCAGCGAGATTGAGTGCATTGCGAATGGTTCAGAGCGCTTTCAAAAATCGTGAAATCGAACTCAGACCCGAACCCATCAACGAAGAAGAACTTCAAATTATTTTGAAGAAGCTTGTGAAGCAGAGAAAAGAATCAATTGAGCAATACACGGCTGCGAACCGACAAGATCTTGTCGACGCTGAAACAGCTGAGCTCAAACTCCTCGAAACTTACCTACCTACACAGATGTCTCGTGAAAAGGTGGAAGAAATCGTCAGCAAAGTCATTGCTGACACCGGAGCCAAGTCTCCGAAAGATATGGGCGCAGTGATCAAGGAAGCGATCGCACGCAGTGGTGGCGCCGCTGATAACAAAACTATCAGTGAAATCGCCAAAGCCCGCCTAAGTACGTAGGCAATTACAGCAACAGAGATTTCACTTATTAACTTGTATCGCATAGAGAGGCGACCGCGTGCGTTTTGATGAGAGCTTCATCGAAAAAGTTCAGCAGGCCAATGATATCGTCGATATCATCGGCACGCATACTGAGCTTCGTGAAAAAGGAGATCGCCTTTGGGGGCGTTGTCCATTTCCAGATCACGCCGAAAAAACTCCGAGCTTTTCGGTTTCATCAAGTTCGCAACTTTACTACTGCTTCGGATGCAAAAAGGGCGGCAACCTCTTTACGTTCTTGAAGGAGTACCAGGGCCTCAATTTTAGAGAGGCAATTGAGTATTTAGCGCGAAGAGCGTCGATTGCTGTTCCTGAAGAGGCTCCTAAGCAAGCTGCTGCTCGTGAAAGCCGAGATCTTTTGCTGAAGGTAAACAAAGCTGCGGCCGTTTACTTTCATCAAGCGATTAAGACGTTGCCTGAGAATCATCCGGTTCACGATTATTTAGTGAAGCGTGGGCTAACGACTGAGATCATCGAGAAGTTTCGCGTCGGTATTACCGGCGATGATTGGCAAGGGCTGATCAACGTTTTGAATTCCAAGCGTGCGCCGCTGGCAGCTGCAGAAACACTTGGGCTGATTAAGAAAAAGAAAACTGGAAGCGACTACTTCGATTTGTTCCGCAATCGCATTATGTTTCCGATTTTTTCTCCAAGTGGTGATGTACTTGGTTTTGGTGGTCGCACTTACACAGATGAAAATCCAAAATATTTAAATTCTCCTGAAACTCCGCTTTTCTCGAAGGGAAAAGTACTTTACGGACTCCATGAAACCGGAAAATTTATTCGCTCGCAAGATCGCGCGATTATTGTTGAAGGTTACATGGATGTGATTGCGCTGTACTCGGTAGGTATTCAAAATACCGCAGCGATTTTAGGAACTGCGTTTACTCCAGAACATGCCAAGCTGCTCAAGCGGTACAGTTCGCAAGTGACGATGCTCCTCGATGGTGACGAAGCGGGAATGAATGCTGCTGAGAAGAGTCTTCCGATTTTGCTCGCAAGTGGCTTGCGCGTAAAGGGTTGCTTCTTACCTGGTGGCAAAGATCCAGATGATTTCGTGAAGGAAAATGGAGTCGAGGCGCTCAATGAACACTTAGATGGCGCTCGCGAGCTTTTCTCGCTCGTGATTGGCCGGTGGCTCGAGGGTTATAAGGCGACTGCCGGCGAAAAAGTCGATCTTGTGATGAAAGTT
>JAYSYM010000153.1:0-18658 GCA_043727635.1 Bdellovibrionales bacterium
ACGACTCTTTGGCTCACGGATACTGAAAAAGAAAATTTCGAACGTGTTCGCCTTTTACTTTCTGCAGGTTGGCTTGACGAAGCTCAGGCCGAATTAAAACTTTGGCCAGATCCGCTTCGCCCTCGAGAAAAGGCGGCTCTCGCTTTAGTTTATGCGGCAGCATACGGTTACGGCTCAGCGGTGCGACTTGCAAACGAGGCTTGGGATGAAGACCCGGCACTTCGAAAAGAACCATTGTTCACGGTAGCTTTTCCAACTGAATTCAAAACCGATATTCTGGCTCAATCAGCCGCTCGCAAAGTTGATCCAAAGTTAATCGCAGCATTGATCAAGCAAGAAAGTGCTTATCAAGTAAAAGCGGTCAGTTCTTCAAGTGCTTACGGCCTCATGCAAATGATTGCTCCGACAGCTCGAGACGTTGCGGGTGAATTGAAAATTAAAGATCTCGATATTCCTGAAGATATGTTTGTTCCGGCGACAAACATTAAAATGGGTACATATTACCTCGCTCAGATGATTCAAAAATATAATGGTTTTGTTCCGCTAGCGCTTGCGGCTTACAACGCTGGTCCAACTCGCATGGACAGATTTATTCGTGCTCGACCAAGTTTAGGAAAATTATCGCAATCGCGCTCGGGCGATCCTGACGAAGAATTGTGGGTTGATGAACTCCCGTGGAGCGAAACTAGCTTCTATGTGAAGGCAATATTACGAAATTACTTGCTGTATCAGCTCTTCGAGAACAATCGAATTCAGGTTTCTTTCCCTGCGTGGAACGAGGGTGCTGTAAAGTCAGCTCCTCGCGCTCCATCTTCAGTCCGAAAGTCTAGTAAATCTAAAAACTAGGCGACAGGCTAAGAGACGAGCGAAGTACACCATCGAAGGTTGCCGCCTTATCTTGGTTTGTGTAACCTAAATGGACCATCGTTTGTTCAACTTTAGCTCATGGAGGGATGATGAATTTGTCCCGTTCGATTCTAGCGCTTTCGGCATTACTACTTCTCAACGCCTGCGCTCATTCAGCAAAGCCCAATACCAGTTTAACTCCGGCAGAAGCGGAAGCAGTTAAACAAGCTGGTCCAACAACAACAAACGATCTCGATGATAGCGGAAAAGATTTGAATGCTATCCCGATGGATGTAAACCGCTTGGTACTGGAGTGGGTAGATTATTTCCAAGGCCGCGGTCGCCCGCACATGGAACGTTATCTTTCGCGCTCATCTCGTTACGTTCCAATGATGAAACAAATTTTAGCTCGCCAAGGTTTGCCTGAAGATCTCGTTTATATCGCTTTGATTGAATCAGGTTTTTCTCCGAGCGCACATAGCTCAGCGAATGCAGTAGGTTACTGGCAGTTTATTCGACCCACTGGAAAAGGCTATGGCCTCCAGATGGATAACTACGTTGATGAGCGTCGCGACTTCGAGAAAGCAACTGTTGCAGCTGCTGATTATTTCAAAGGTCTTTATAACTTATTCGGATCTTGGTACCTCGCAATCGCGTCGTACAACGTTGGTGAGAACAGAATTAAAAATTTAGTTATGCGCCATCACACTCGTGATTTCTGGGAACTTGCTGTGAAAGGTCGTCTTCCAAAAGAGACGATCAATTACGTTCCAAAGTTCCTTGCCGCTCGTATGATTGCAAAAGAACCAGAGAAGTACGGCTTTACAGATATCGATTATCAAGAGCCTTTGGCGTGGGATGATGTGATCTTGTCTCAACCAGTTGATTTGAAGAAATTAGCTGATGCAATGAAAGTTGATTACGTTGAATTAAAAGATTTAAACCCTGCTTACAAGCGCGCAATTGCAGTTGTTCGCGATGGCCGTGTGACGATTCGTGTTCCAAAGGGTCAACAAGCTAATGCGCAGATCGCTGCAGCAACTGCTGTAGTGGCTGATATGAAGGCTTACGCGAAAGCGGACGACGACGACATTACATTCTACAAAGTTCGTCGCGGCGAAACTCTCTCGACAATCGCTCGTAAGTTCCGAACTTCAACTCGTCACCTCCGTTCAATCAACGGTTACGGTGCCCGCACTCGAATCATCGCGGGAAAGAAAATCAAAGTCCCAAACGATTCGACGGCTGGGGTGGAAAGCCTGCGTCTAGCGCGAAAGCCCAGCCGAGAAAAATCGACACAAAGAAGTAGAAACGTAGCAAGTAGCTCGAAGCGCTCTGGTGCTACACGTAGTGTTGCCAATAGCGCTTTCGGTAAAGTTCATGTGGTTCGCCGAGGCGAAACGTTATTACACATTGCTCAGCGCTACGGTGTTAGCTTGTCTCGCTTAGCAAGCCACAACGATATCGCTCGCCGTCAGAAAATTATGGTGGGAGCGAAGCTTCAGATCCCTTAGAAGAATGCCTCTAATCGCGAAAAAAAAGCCACCTCAAAGGTGGCTTTTTAGTTTTAGGGCGGATTGAGCAAGTGCGACGATTACTCGAGCGTCACTTGAAGGCCACTAAACTCGCAGCTTCGCGGGTATTGATTGCCGACGAAACCTATAGAGAACTTAGCTGCATGGAAGTCATCCCAGCTAAGTGCGCTGGTGCCTGTCACGTTTGTTAAATCTAAACCACCACGTGGAAGTCCTCCGCCCGTGGTCGCGGTAGAACTCACGCTGTAGTCCCACACGAAGGATTGAGAAGGTGCCCAGCCAGACATACTCACATTAGATGCAAGTGGGGTGATGAGTGCAGTGACTGTGTGCGCGACTTTATCAAAAGTTATATCCATGCGGTAAGTAAGATAGTCGCCCGCATTATCAACGCCAGAAATTAAATTGAATTCACCAGCAGATTCTCGCCACTCAGCTGTGGTGAAGCCATCCCAAGCGCCGGCTCTGTTGTAACTGTTGATAGGAGAGTCTATTACGAACTTTTCGTCTGCTCCAAAGTTGTAGCCGAATCGGATGAAGTCACGCGCATCTTTGTTACCGTTCGTTGCTGACAACCAATTGCGTCCAAGTAATCGCAAGTTGGTGGATGCGAGAGCTGCGTTAACGTTCCCGGTGCCGGTGCCGAAGCCTAGACTTAATCCGCACATTGAATTGCCGCTGTTAGCGTTCTGCTGGGCTTTGATCACAACCGAAATTTTATTAATTTCACTGAATGAGTAACCCGCTACGGCGCCTAAGCTAGGAGGGAATAACGTAAAATCATTCCAGGAGTTCGTCGATGCCACTGAGCGCTCGAAAAATAAACTTTTAGAAGTTGAATCGAATCTGAATCGGCCGCGCAAAGCGGGATTAGTTTCATCAAAACCATAATCGCCTGGCGCATTTCCGAGTGACTCTAAAGTCATTGTAGCAATGTCGCTTTGTGCGGATGTGAGTGAAAATGAAGTAAAAAGAGAAATGGGCAGTTGAGTCAGCCTTCTGCCTCGTATAGTGCCGTCGACTCCACAGCCCGTAAGTAAAACTATTAGCGCAACACTAGTATATTTGCTTATTAAGCTTCGCACATCGCCCCCTACTCAATACTTTTCGGCAATCTTTTAGACGGGCAAGAGGGTGCTAAGTGAAACCTAACTATTCAAAAAAAAACCCGCCTATTTATGGCGGGTGTGGGACTCCTTTTAGCCCCTACGATGTATCCTCCCAGTAGTAATCCTCAAGTCCAAAGTCACCTCTGGCAGTCTGGCTGGCATAATCAAAGAATCTCTCTCTCTGATGTTAGCCCCTTTAGCTTTGCGCCCTCGCGTTTCCACAAGTTTGCCCTGAGCAAAGGAAGAAATACTCATCCTTGTCATTCGACCGAGCATGATTTCAAGGCTCAATCGTTATCTAGCGTCGTCACTCATCCGGTGGATTGGTTTTCTCGCCATATCTCACTTTAGAAGCCCCCTTCTTTCACATGTCGACTGTGTACCTAGACTAACGGCGTGTTTTCAGAATCACGTTAGAGCCAATCTGAGAAACGTAAAAATTCTTATTTTGAGACAAGAGACTGGCCCAAACTCAGGCAACATTGTTATTTACAATCTAAGTTTCTGTTCTCACTAAAAGAACACTCAACACCCGCCGAAAAGCTATATATGAAAGTGGCGGTACGTAAGTTCAAACAATTTTCATTCACTCAGTATTTCTTAATACTTGCAGTACTTGTTGGATTCGCTGGTATCTCGCCGGCTGAAGCCGCGACCGGACTTACTTATCATGGCCGAATTATAAAGCCGAATGGTCAGTCGCTAGAAGCTGCATCTGTATTCTTCCACATTCAAATTCGATCACCTAACACTGACAATTGTCTTATCTACGACGAACAACAAACGTTGAACATGAGCGGATCAAAGGGCGTGTTCGTTCTAACGATCGGCGAAGGTACTCGTGTTGCGCCAGCTGCTGACGGTGGTTATTCGATCAGCCGATTGTTTGCAAACCGTGGAACGTTGACCGGTTTGACTTGTAGCTTCGGAAACTCTTACGCGCCGGCTATTGCAGACGGGCGCCGCCTTCAAGTTCAATTCAATGATGGTTCGGGTTGGGAAACTCTTCCGGCACAAAGTATCAACTATGTTCCGCTGGCAATTGAAGCGGTTCAAATCGGTGGCTATCAGAGAGATCAACTTTTAAGAGTTGCTGATGGAGTGACTGCTACTGAATTTTCTCTCGCAAATTGGAACGAGCTTTGGGCGCTTATCACTGGTGCTTCGAGTGTCTATTCAAAAGCTGATGGATCAAATTTCAATCCGGCTGCTGATGTGGGATTCAATAATAAAAAAGCAATCAACTTAGCTGATCCAACAGCTGCGCAAGATGCAGTAACAAAAAATTACGCTGACACGCGAGTTGGCGGAAAGACTGCTGACCTCACTGGAATTTCAAACGTAGCTGGCGACGGAAAAGTTTTAGTCTGGAATCAGGCTCTAAGTAAGTGGGAGGGTGCACTTCCTAATGACTCATCGAAACTTCCGCTTGCTGGTGGAGTGATGAGCGGCGGCATTAACATGAGCACTCAGTCTTTGACTGGTGTTGGTCATGTTGTGATGGCGGCACAAGGGACTGTGTACCTTGGTAAGTTCACAACGTTAGAAGAGAACGCTCTCATTGCAGTACCTTTGAACAACACAACTGATCGTGGCCGCACTTGGTACAACACTGATACTTCAAAAATGCGTTACTGGGATGGAACAGCTGCTCACGATGTTGCGTCGAAAGCTTATGCCGACTCTATCGCTGCAACTGCAGAATCAAATGCTAAAGCTTACACCGACGGAAAGTTAGTAACTAAGAACTTAAGCGTTCCGGTCATTGGTAATGATCTGCAGTCGATTCGTTGGAACAATACAGCAGGCAACTGGGAGTACTATACTCCGTCATCTTCGGATGCGACTAAACTTCCGCTAGCTGGTGGAACAATGTCGGGCAATATAATAATGGGTGGAAGTTCCATCACTGGTCTTGCTGCTCCTTCTGCTGGTGGCGATGCCGTTAACAAGACTTATGCTGACTCGCTTATTACAAACGCAAGTGTTGTTGCTGCGATCGGTTACACGCCGGTAAATAAAGCTGGCGATACGATGACGGGGATTTTGGTTTTATCCGCTGATCCGTCGGCAAATATGGATGCAGCAACGAAGCAGTACGTAACTTCGGTGGTTGGTACAGCTGGCGGCGCATTCATTACGAAAGATGGTTTGACTCCATTAGTTGCAAACTGGGATATCGATGGTGCTGCGGGCACTGGATTTGTCATCAGTGGTTTAGCAGCACCGCTTGCTGCAGCAGATGCAGTTAACAAAACTTATGCTGACGGCAAACTTGCTACTAAAAACATTTCTGTTCCGGCTGCACCCCAAGACGGTCAATCAATCCGTTGGAATAACACAGCTGCTGCTTGGGAATACTTCACTGCGAGCGTAAGTACGGGAACAGTTTCAAACGTAAGTTCAATTAATAGCGATATTGGTGTGGCAACAGGATCAACAACTCCGGTTCTCACCCTCAACAGTGGTACTGGCGCAAATCAAATCGTTAAACTCGATGGTTCAGCAAAGTTACCGGCAGTAGATGGATCTGCGTTAACAGATTTAAATGGTTCGAACATCGCTACAGGCACCGTTGCTGACGCTCGTTTGTCAGCTAACGTAGCTTTGAAAACTTACGTTGATGCTGGCGACGCTGCTGAACGAACATATGTAGACGGCAAGTTAGTTACGAAGAACTTAGCGGTTCCAACAGTTACTGAAGATCAAAAAGGTATTAAGTGGGATAACACTGCAGGCAACTGGGTTTATTATTCAATTAATAGTGGCGATGGTTCAGCACTTACTAACTTAAACGCATCGAACTTAGCTTCTGGAACAGTCGCTGATGCGCGATTAAGTGCGAACGTTGCATTGAAGTCATACGTCGACGCTGCTGATTTAAAATTAATTACTAAAAACTTAGCGCAGCCGGTTGCCGGCGATGACTTAAAAGTTATTCGCTGGAATCAAACTACTGGCAACTTCGAATACTCAGTTGATTCAACTACTGACTCTACTAAGCTTCCGCTAGCTGGTGGAACGATGACGGGTGCAATTACGCTCGCTGCAGATCCAGCAGCCGCAATGCAGCCTGCTACTAAACAATATGCTGACGCGAAATTAGTTTCGAAATCATTGGCTGTTCCATCCGGAACAGAAGATGGAAAATCAGTTCGTTGGAACCAGACTGCTGGAAATTGGGAATATTTCACTGCAAGTGTGAGCTCGGGAACAGTTTCTCAGGTTACGTCGGCAAACACAGATGCTTCTGTAGCAACTCAAACTACAACTCCAGTCATCACGATCAATACTGGTACTGCTGCAAACCAAATCGTTAAACTCGATGGCTCAGCAAAATTACCAGCAGTTGATGGTTCGGCGTTGACTCAATTAGATGGTTCAAACATCGCGACAGGCACTGTTGCAGATGCACGCTTAAGCGCAAACGTTGCTCTTAAATCTTACGTTGATGCTGCTGACTTAAAATTAATTACTAAAAACTTAGCTCAGCCAGTTGCTGGTGATGACTTAAAAGTAATTCGCTGGAATCAGACCGCAGGACAATTTGAATACGCAGTAGATTCTTCAACTGACGCATCAAAACTTCCGCTAGCTGGTGGAACGATGACGGGTGCAATTACGCTCGCTGCAGATCCAGTAGCTGCAATGCAACCTGCAACCAAACAATACTCTGACGCAAAATTAGTTTCTAAGAACTTAGCGGTTCCAACAGTTGCTGAAGATCAAAAAGGTATTAAGTGGGATCAAACAGCTGGCAATTGGGTTTACTACTCACTTAACACCGGTGATGGTTCAGCATTCACGAACTTAAATGCATCTAACTTGGCATCGGGCACGGTTGCTGATGCACGCTTAAGCTCAAACGTAGCATTGAAATCATATGTTGATGCAGCCGACGCAACAAAGCTTCCGTTAGCTGGTGGAACAATGACGGGTGCAATTACGCTCGATGCTGATCCAGCAGCTGCAATGCAGCCTGCTACTAAACAATATGCTGATGCCAAATTAGTTTCAAAAGCGTTGGCTGTTCCAGCTGCCGGCCAAGATGGCCAGTCGGTTCGTTGGAATCAGACTTCCGGAAACTGGGAATACTTTACGGCAGGATCGGGTAGCGGAACAGTTTCATCTGTTACTTCAGCCAACGGTGATGCGACATTCACCAACACGACAACTACTCCGCAAATTACAATCAACACAGGTACTGGCGCGAGTCAGATCGTTAAACTCGATGGTTCGGCAAAACTTCCAGCAGTAGATGGATCAGCGTTGACTGCGTTAAACGCAACAAGCATTACATCTGGAACTTTAGCTGACGCTCGCTTGAGCGCAAACGTAGCTCTTAAGTCATACGCCGATGCGAACATCTTAGGTAATGCACTCGCTACTCCGGTTGGGCAAGCTGGCAAATCCATTCGTTGGAACGCTGGCAACACAGCTTGGGAGTACTACACTCCTGCAACTGGCGATGCGATGACGACCGGAAAACTTTCGCAATTCGCTGCGACTTCGTCGGCCGAACTCGCTGGTGTTATTAGCGACGAGTCGGGCACGGGTCTTCTTATATATGGAACGTCACCTACTTTAACAACACCGACGATCAAAGCATTCACATTGGGTGGATCAACTTCTGGTGGCATCACAATGCAAGTTGCAGCTACAGGCGCAGCTGGCACTTACACTTGGCCTTCAGCTACTCCTGCATCGAACAAAGTTTTGCAATCGGATAACACCGGTGCGTTGTCGTGGGTTGATGCGAGTGCAGGTTCAGTTACACAAGTGACTTCTGCTAACGCAGATATTGTTGTTGCAACGACTACGTCGACACCTTTACTGACATTGAATAGCGGTACGGGCGCAAATCAAATCCTTAAATTAGATGCCTCCGCTAAACTTCCTGCTGTCGACGGCTCGCTACTTACAAACTTACACAGCTCAATACTTACTGGTGATTGGGACATCAACGGCGCAGCTGCTGGCGGCACCCGCAGCATCACTGGCTTAGCTGATCCCGCAGTCACTGATGGTGCTGCAACAAAACAATACGTAGATGCAGTTTCAAGTGCGGCGGCCGGTGCTTACATTAGAAAAGATGGCACGACTGCATTTACTGGCGAGCAATCTATGGGAGGGTATGCTTTAAACGGCAACTCGACTGCATCAGGGAACCTTACTCTCGATTCAACTTCTAACGCAGCTAAAGGAAATATTCTAATTGCTCCGACCAGCGGTAACGTCGGTATTGGTACTGCTACGCCGACGTTCAAGCTCGAAGTTGCAACCACGGGCGGTCTCGACGGCATTAAAACTAGTACAACCGGTGGCACTGGCCTGAAAGCGATTGCAACCAGCGGTACCGCGGTGGACGCAATAGTAACTGACGGTATTGGCCTGCAAGCAACTGCGACTATTGGAACTGCTGTATACGGTGCAGCTTCCGGTGCTAGCGGGTACGGGGGCTATTTCCAAAATTCAGCTGGTGGAGCGGCGCTTCGAGTAGCAGGTGGCACGGCAATTTTCGATGGCAACGTTGGTATCGGCACCTCGACACCATCAGGAGTCTTGGATGTTCGTGGCGGCCTGGCTCCGGCGAATACAGACGGAAGTCCTATAGTTTTAGCCGCTCAAAGTGCAAGTTCAGGAAACCAGTTTGGAGGCGCTGTTTACCTAGCGCCTGGGCAGGGTTCCGGCTCTGGTGCTCCGCATATCCGTCAAGTTGTCCTTCAGGATATGTACCATACAGCCAATGCGCCAAACCTTTCGGCCATCGATCAAAACAATATCGCCGTCTGGTCTCTTGGTCAGCCCACAACGGGAAGCGCGGAACTCGCTTTAACTAACTCGCAGTTCGGAACCGGATTCATCACATTCAATACTACGATGAACGAGCGCATGCGAATTGCCCCGTCAGGCAACGTCGGTATCGGTACTTCGGGGCCTAATGAATTACTAACTGTCGAAGGCACAACTTCACTTCGTGAACTTGCAAGCGCTCCTGCGCAGACTGCCAACTACGGAAAGATTTATGTTAAGTCGAGTGACTCAAAACTTTATTTCAAAGATTCTGCTGGAGTTGAAACACAGCTCGGCGCTGGTTACGTTTCAGGAAGTACAATCCAAGCGGGCGCAGGCACTGTCGCAGCGCCATCGCTATCTTTCTCTGGCGATACAGACACTGGTCTCTACTCAAATGGTGCAAACACTATTGGAGTGAGCGCTGGTAACTCAAATATTTTCAATTTTTCTTCAGCAGGATTAGTTTCACCAACAACTGGTGGCGGTTCGGTTTCAACTGCGAACGGTACAGCTGCTGCTCCAACATTCTCATTTGCTGGCGACGCTGATACTGGTTGGTACCGCGCTGCCGCTGACACACTTGCTGCTTCAACTGCCGGTGCTGAGCGAATTCGAATCGATTCGAGCGGCAATGTCGGAATCGGGTCGACGTCGCCAGGCGCTGCTTTGACAATTTCTCGTAATACGGTTGCTGTCGCGCCGACGTTGAATGCCAGCGCTGAAACTTCTCTCCACTTATTAGCTAAAGATAACGTGATGAACTTTTTGCAGATGGACGCGTTCTCTAACACAAACTGGAAAGCGCCGATTATTGATATGCGTCGAGCCAAGGGAACTTCGGCTGTTCCAGCTAATCCAACTACGCTAAATGTTTTAGGATCAATCCGAGGCACAGGATGGATTGATACTCAATATGTTGGTGGAGCCGAAATTTATCTCCAGGCTTCAGAAAACTGGACGACAACTTCGAGTGGTGCGGCAGTCAGCATGCAAGTGACACCAAAGGGTGCAACGAGCGGAATTAATGTAGCTACATTCGGAGACCTTAACTCGAACTCTTCTTTGGTAACTCTCGGCTTCAGCGGCAGCCGAAACACCACTGCTTGGACCACAGGCGGTACGAGCCTTAATGTGGTGAGCGGAACGGTCACTGATACTTCAGGCTCTGGTACGATTGCTAACCGCACTAACACTGCCTTTCAAGTTCCTACATTCGCCTCGACGAATCCTGTAACGTTAACTGACGCATCGAATATCTATATTGCAGGCGCGCCAGTTGCTGGAACGAACACAACTATTTCAAACTCTCACGCATTGTATATCAACTCAGGAAAATCGTATTTCGGTGGGAACGTTGGTATCGGAAGTGCGCCTACCACTAACAGTTTAACAGTTGGGACCACTGCAAACAACGTCGGCGTTTATATTACTGCGCCAAACACAGCCTCTCAGTCACTGGGTCTGCTGATGGACGCTGGCACTAACGCAAGCGATTACTCGATGCGAGTGCGATCAGCTGCCTCCGTCGATCAGTTTTATATTCGTGGAGATGGCAACGTTGGTATCGGCACAACTTCACCGAATCGACTTTTAGAGGTTGCAGGACCAATGCGAGTAGTTGCATCGGCCGCACCAGGTACTCCAGCTCGCGGCGATATCTATGTTGATTCGACAGACTCAAAATTAAAATATCACAACGGAACTGGTTGGATCGAAGCCGGTGGATACGTAGCTGGGAATACAATCGCTGCAGCCGCAGGCAATAGTAGTGTTCCTGGATTTACTTTCAACGGCGACCTTAACAACGGTTGGTTCGCGCCAGCGGCTGATGTCCTTGCAGCAACAACTAACGGTACCGAGAGACTTCGAATTGATTCGTCAGGAAAAGTTGGTATCGGCGTTACTCCAGTTTCTGAAAAATTAGAAATCAGCGGCGGCGTAAAAATCGGAAACTCAACTGGCACTCAAGCCGGAACACTTCGTTGGACTGGCGTAAACTTTCAAGGTTACGACGGAAGTGCTTGGTATAATATTTTACCGAATCCTCCAGCGGCCGGCGGTTGCGATACGACTCAGACGTTTAATACTGCAGGCGTGCACTCATATACAGTTCCAGCTTCATACGCGACGATCACAGTTCGTCTCTGGGGCGCGGGCGGCGCGGGCGGAGAATTTTTTAGCGGTATACCAGCAGCCAATGGCGGAACAACAACAGTTGGCTCGTTAGGACTTGCGGCAGGTGGCGGTTCAGCAGGAGCCAACGGTAACGGGGGTTCTGCTGGTGGTCCCGGAGGCGTGGCGTCTGGCGGCACTACAAACACTAATGGCGGTGGCGGTACGAATGGCGGAAGCGGCGTAGGTTTGGTGGGTAGCGGTGGTAACTCACCTTCGGGTGGTACTGGTGGCGCTGGCGGCGAACCCGGTTCCGCAGGACAAGATCCTGGCGGCGGTGGCGGTGGCGGGTACTCCAGTTATAATTCAGTCGGCGGCGGCGGTGCCGGTGCGGGCGCATACACTGAAAAAACATTTACGACGGCTACTCTGCCCACAGGCACTACGATTAACGATCTTATCGTTGGAGCTGGCGGAGCCACGCAGTATTACGGTGGTATCGGCGGAAACGGTCGCATCAGTATCACTTGTTCAACTACGGGCACTCCTCCGGTGAACAATCGCGGAGTTTTATTCCTCAACAGCGGTGCTTACACGTCTGATACAAACTTCGTATTCGATTCGTCTTCAAGACTTGGCGTGGGCACAAGCACTCCGACAGAAAAATTAACTGTAAGCGGAAACGTTTTAGCGGCTGCTTACCTTTATTCATCTGATGCACGCTTGAAGAAAAACATTGTTCCACTCGAAAACTCGCTCGAGAAATTGAATTCTTTGAGTACAGTAACATTCGATTGGAAAAAGCCACAAAGCAAAGATGCTGATCACAAACAAATTGGTTTGATCGCACAAGATGTTGTAAAAGTTTATCCAGAAGCTGTCGTGAAAGATCAAGACGGTTGGCTCAGAGTAAACTACTCAGCACTTATTTCGCCTGTCATCGATGGCGTTCGTGAACTTTATCAAAAACTTATCGGAGTTGATAAGCGGGTACAGGCACTCGAAGCTGAAGTTGCGCGATTGAAAGAACAAAACCAAAAGTTAAATCAACTTGAAGAACGACTAAAAGCTTTAGAAAGCGCTCGTTCACCAGCCGGAGAAAAATAAATGTCTGCCGTGCGCATTCATTTATTAATTTTTCTTGCGATAATTTTTCCGAATGCGGCTAGAGCGGCCACCTGCACCGGTGCTCCGCCCGCAGGAACCAACTGCGTGAATTCGAGCGGTGTTTCTAAAAGTATTGATGCCTTCTCAATCTGTAAAGTTGTCACTAACAACCACGCATCTACTAATCCCATCATGGTACCCGTCGCGACAGCTGGTGAGTGGTTGGCTTTTCGATCCAACCTTCCGGCAGGCGTCACCTTAGGGACCTGTCCCACTGAATTTGTATTAACAACGAGCGGTAACTTCACAGTTCCTGCCGATTGGAACGACACCACTAACTCGATCGAGTGCGTCGGCGGTGGTGGTGGTGGTGGTTCAAACCCAAGCTTGGGCGGTGGCGGCGGAGGCGGCGGTGCTTACGCAAAAATCACTTCGCTAACGCTGACCCCTGGTGCCTCAGTTGCTTATCAAATTGGTGCCGGCGGATCGGCAGAGATTTCAGGCGTTGTAAGTTGGTTTCAAAACTCAACTGTCGTTGCTGCTGAGGGCGGAGGCGCTGCCGCTGACGCGACTGGCGGCGCAGGCGGATCAAGCGCAATAAGCGTGGGTTCAATTAAAAAATCCGGCGGAACTGGCGCTACTGCCGGAGGTAACGGCGGGGCCGGCGGAGGCAGCAGCGGCGGACCTTTCGGAACTAGTGGTGGTAACGGAGGCGCAACCACCAATAGTAAAGGCGGTGGTGGCGGTGGTACTGGCGGTACTGCGGGAACTGCTGGAACAACTACGGGAAACGGTGGTAACAATTTTCTCCAGTTTGGCGGCGGAACTGGCGGAAGTCCTGGCACAATAGGCGTTTCAGGCGGTGGTGGCGGAGGCTCAACTACAACTCTTGCTGGCGCAGCCGGAGGATCTGACACAGATTTAACTTTCACCGTCGGTCTCGGTGGCGGTGGAGGTGGCGGCGGAAACAGCGCAGTTGGTGGTTCAGGCGGAACTCACGGCGGTGGCGGCGGTGGCGGTGGAATTACTTCGACCGGTGGTTCAGGAGCACCGGGAGTCTGCGTTGTTAAATACGTGCCGTAGTTTCTAATTAATCAACTCTCGCAATTTCATCAACGATACGCCACGAACTTTCAAATTGTATCCTTCTGAGAAAAACCTTTAAAGCCTGCGTTTAATTCTTACCGCATTTATGCCGAAAAGTAAGGTATGAAGACAGCGGTACGTTTTTTTAAACAATCTTCGTTTATTAAGTATTTCTTGATACTTACGTTGTCTCTAACGGCCTTCGCTTCGGTGTCTCATTCTGCGAGCGAAGTCGCGCAAACTTTTACAGTCGACGGACGACTTTATCAATCAACAGCGGTAGCGGCTCCGGTCTTACTGGCCTCTGGTGTGATCAAAGCAGCAGTATTAAGTCCGGATGCTTTCTGTATTCTCTATGAAGAAAATCAAACTTTTAATACGACTACTACTGACGGATATTTTTCTGTTCTCGTTGGCTCTGCAACTGGAGCGGCGAAACGAACTGCTTCAGATTCCGGTAACGGAATGGCAACTGTTTTTTCAAATACAATTATCGCTGGTATCAACGGTAAACAAAGTTCTGATGGTTCAACAAATTGTACCTATACGCCAGTCGCCGGGGATAAACGGCTTTTGCGCGTAAAAGTAACTCCGGTCAGCGACGGTATCACTCGCACTCTCTCTCCTGACTTAATGATGAACTCGGCTCCCAGCGCAATAGTTGCAGAGCGCGCCGAAAGTCTTCAAGGGATCTCGGCCTCATCGTTTCTGCAGCTTGGTTCTGGCTCAACCACTCAATCAAACATCGACAACGTTTTCTCGGTCACAAACTATCCACGTCTCACTGATTTGTTATCAGTCGGAACGGGGAGCTATGTTCGCGAATCAACCAACGGTGCGGCGCTCGCGCCAGTAGTTTCAGGCGATGCAGTTACTCCCGCAGCCGGCGAATTTTGGTACGACTCATCTGCAAATATTTTAAAATATTACAACGGCACTGCAGTAAAATCTGTTGGAGCAGTTTCATCGGCAAGTGATTTAACAAGCGGAACAATTGGCGGAACGGTCGCGATCAATTCAACTGGAAACATCGCGACCACAGGCACGATATCAGGAAGCCTACTTCGTATGGCTGACCAACAGGGAACACCGAAGTATATTGAGTTTAAAGCACCGGCATCTATCGGCGTATCAAACTTAACTTACACATGGCCTGCGGCATTCCCGGGTGCAAACATGGTGCTTCAATCAGACACCTCGGGCACTTTGTCTTGGGTCGTTGCGAGCAGTGGAGCGGGCGATTTAAAATCCGACGGCTCCGTTGCAATGTCAGCTGATTGGGATTTAAACGGCGCAACTGTCGGCGGCACTCGAAAAATTTTTGGCCTTGCAGATCCGTCTGCAACTGACGGTGCTGCAACAAAAGCTTACGTCGACAGCTCAATTTCAACAGCTGGCGGATCGTTCATTAAAAAAGATGGATCAGTTGCTTACACTTCAAATCAATCTATGGGTGGCAACACTCTCTACGGAAATTCAACTGCTTCCGGCAATCTGTTACTTGAGTCTACAAGCAACGGCTCGAAGGGCTCGATCATCATTCAACCTAATGGCGGGAATGTTGGTATCGGCCTTACTCCAGTGAATGAAAAATTAGAAGTTAACGGTGCTGTAAAAATTGGAACCTCTGCAGCAATGACTGCCGGAACACTTCGTTGGACTGGAACTAACTTCCAAGGGTCCGATGGTATTTCGTGGTTCAACATTATGCCAAATCCTCCTGCTGCTGGCGGTTGTGATCAAACACAAACGTTCAACACGCCAGGAACTTACGGATACACAGCTCCCGCGAGCTACGCGACGATCACAGTAAAAGTTTGGGGCGGCGGCGGCGCTGGCGGATATTTCTTTGGTAACGGCTCAACTTCTGGCGGCACATCAACTGTTTCATCTCTCGGCTTATCAGCCGGCGGCGGTGGACCGGGGACTAGAGACTTAACAAATACAGGCGGCGTGTTTTATGGGCTTGGAGGATCAGGCTCGGGCGGCACAGTGAATACGTCTGGCGGAAACGGCGTCAACGGAACTTGGGCAACTGTCGGCGGCGCGGGCGGTAACTCTCCGGCTGGTGGTGGCGGTGGCTCCGGAACTGCAACTGGTGCTGGAGCAAATGGTGGAAATCCTGGCGGCGGCGGCGGCGGCGGACAACCCGATCCTGGTACCGGAGCAGTACCTGCCGGCGGCGGTGCTGGTGGTTATTCCGAAAAAACATTTACGCCGATTACTCTTCCTCCTGGATCAACGATCAACGATATCGTTATTGCAGCCGGCGGGAATAGTTACCCCTCTCATCCTGCAAAAGGCGGTGAGGGTGGTAGTGGACAAATCAGTATAACTTGTTCGACAACTGGAACTCCGGCGAGTGTTGGTTGGGGAAGCTGTTCGATTGCAGCATTCGCAGCTACTTCTGGCTCAAACTCAAGAACTTGCACCGGTGTCGTTGCAGGTTCTCCGGTTTATTGTTCACCAACAGCCGCACCTGGCACTGCAACAGTTGTTTGGGGCGCACGCGCAAGTGCAGCTGACACTGTCGACATCAACTTATCTGCGAACTTCACGACAAGCACCGCTTGGAAGTGCATGTTCATGAACCCTTAATTATTGCCAGGCTTTACCGCAGGTAAAGTCGTAACCCCACGCGAGTTGGTAATCTAGCTGCGAGTTGCCGGCATCAATTGAATCGATCGCGACCATCGTACTCTCTGATGAGTTATTTGAAGCCGCTTCAATGTCGATATTAATCTGCATGTAAGGCATGTTCTCAGCGCCATCGCTCATGTGTACACCGCAATTTGACCACATTGGCAGATTCGCAAAGCGAGATTGCATGATTACATTTTCTTGAGTTGGCCCTTGAAAGTTTCGTACGAAGTCCATGAATTGCGGCGCACCCATCGCAACATTCATAAACGGATGATGCTTCACGCGAATTGAAGCCTGCGCTCCGGCAGTTACGTTCACAAATCCTCGCACGTCTGATCCAACAATTGCTAAGCGGTAGGGCCCGGCAATTTTCACACCGAGTAAGATCGCACAAGTTTTGCTGTTAGACACAGCCGATTCAGTCGCTTGCGCTTCAACACCAAGTGTATCGAAAAGAATAGAAAAGCTCGATTGATCAGGAGAAAGTGTTACCGATGCAGAACTCGATGGGCAGCCTGCTCCGGCAAGTTGAATAACTTTTATTTTAATTGGAAAAGGTGCTGGACCATAAACCGGAGTTGGACCCACAACCTTTGGCGGCTGCGCAGGTTTCGGTTGTTTTCTTCGCGCCTCAGCAGTATTCGCGCCCAGAACCATTGCTAAGATCAACAATAACGCGATTGATTTCATTAAATGCCCTCGGGGTTAAGTCAAATTGACACCGCTTAAGCGGTGTTACCCAACAATAGAGCAAGAGGTGTACCAGTAAGAGTGACGGCGAAAAAAGGCTCACTGTACGAATTCCTAACAGCGAAGGCCCCTAACAACTCGCTTTCCTCGGTCATAAGCGTTTCAGTGAAAGAACATTAGCCTTAAAGCCAAAGTGCGAGGCGGCACTCTCTTTGCTCTATGTAAGCCAAAGGTGTCGCTACTCAAGGTTGCTCGTAAAGAGCAGCTCAGACGATCGAACCGTAACACAATCGAGGCGGAATATAATTATGGCGAAACAATTGGTTTTAATTTTAGCGATGACATTGCTCTCGATTGGCCAGTCGACAACGGCATTCGCGGTCGATCTACCGACTCGCCTAAAAGCTCATTTACAAGTTGGCGCGCATCGCGGGGGTGTTTTAAGTGGTAAGGGTAATACACTTTCGCAATTTCGTGACGCTATAGCAGAAGGGGCCGACATCCTCGAGACAGACCTTCAACTTACAGCAGACGGCATACCTGTGCTTTTTCACGATGCTTTTTTGGATCGCGAAACGAACTGCTCAGGTGATGTTGAAACCTATTCGCTAGCAGAATTACGTCTTTGTAAATTTCGAAGAAACAACGAGACGATCGCGACTTATGAAGAATTATTACAGCTCACTAACGGCAGAGCTGTAGTCAATGCCGAATTTAAAACACCTGCTGCAATTCCTTCAGCTATTCGAATTGCTAAAAAATATAACGCCACTGATTGGACATACTTTCAGACTCAAGCAAGTCGATCAAACTATAAGCGCGCACGCGCTGTAAGCGCTGAACCGTACCTAATCTATCACGCAAAAAACCAAGCAGAAGTCGACTGGGCAATTGCACAGCGCGACCCGCGACTTTTGCTGATCGAGCTTAGCCCCAATTTTCACGAGAAATCAGCAATTGATAAAATTCATGCGGCGGGGATGCTAGCCAGTGGATGTTCATTCCAGTTTGTTGACGATGCTGAAAAATCCGGTCAAGCCGGTTGTGCGACTCTTAAAAATTTAGGTTTCGATATTTTCATAACTAACCAAACCAAAGCTTGCGGCAACCAACGCTAAACGCAAACTAAACTAGAGTTTACTAGCTCGTGAGAAAGCGGCGAACCGCTTTCTTACTCTTGGTTAAGAGAGTGTCGCTGACATTCTGCGGCCTACTCTGACGGTTAAAATTGCACTCTTCTGCAACAAATCCTTTAGCAAATCAAAAGAGTTTGATCTGAGTATCTTTTTTCGTCGGCACTCTCCTTGCTCTGATTACTGCAAAAGTTACCTCCTCTGTGACCTACCCGTTTTGGGTGGTACAGAATACTGGAAGGCTACTACAATTTTTGGAGTCTCAGATGAAACCCTATTTTAAGTGTTTATTGTTAGCCGTTGCTTGCGTTGCGCTGTGGAAACCTACAAACGCCGAAGCTCAAAGCAGTGGCTTTAAACTTTGCGCTAAGGAAAACCAATACTGCACTGTCGATGGAACTGCAGAAGTTAGTTTCGGAACTGGCTCACAGATGACGACTATGACTGTAACTGGCGGTATCGTTTGCTCGAATGCAGGCTTCGGTGCTGATCCTGCACGAGGCTTACGAAAAGCCTGCTTCATTAGACAAAATGATGGTAGTGGCAGCGGCGGCAACTCGGGAAATGGCAACGGTAATGGCGGTAATTTTGGCGGTGGCGG
>JAYSYM010000154.1:0-6188 GCA_043727635.1 Bdellovibrionales bacterium
ATCGATGTTGTTGCAGAGACATACAATATCTTTTTTTGATTTAGGCTGACTCATAACCGGGGGAGCGAGCTCCGCCCAACGATTCCTTTAAGAGATTTAAGACTTCTGCTTTGACCGTATCATAGGGTCCGAGCAATGTCGCTCCTGCAGAAAAGGTGTGGCCACCGCCGCCTAAGCGCTCGGCGACGTGAGAGATTTCGTAACGGCCCTTGCTCCTTAAACTCAATTTAAAAGTGTCTGGAGCGTCTTCGCGTAAAATGACGGCGCATTCAAGCGTCTCGATGTTCATGATGAAGTCGATGAGGTCGCGGCTTGCGTCTGACTCTAGACCAACGTTTTTGAAGTCTTGCGCTTTCAGTTTTAAGAACGCGATCTTGCCATCGACGAAGTACTCAATCTGATTCAAAGCTGTGGCGAGTAACGCAATCTTCTGAGGAGAGTAATTCGAGAAAAGTCGGCGATGTATCTCTTCAGCGTTAATGTCGTACTTTAACAATTCGGCTGTGATCAAATGTGTCTGCGATGAGTTTCGAATGAACCTAAAGAGCTGCGTGTCGAACACGATCGAAGTGTAAATCGCACGCGCGATCTTTGTGTCGAGTTCGATTTTGAGTTCATTAATTAAATGGAAGGCCATCTCTCCGGTACTTGCGGCGGTGGCGTCGATCCATGAACCTTTTGTTGGTTCAGGACCTTTCTTCAAAATCGGATGATGATCGATGAACAAAACTTCGATGTCGCGTTTTCGTAAATCGCCAAACAGCGGTTCGAGCAAACGGTGGTCATTGGTATCGAAGACGATCGCAAGATCGGCATCAGTGATCGCGTCGTGTGCTCCTTCATAAGCTTGAACGATGTTCGTATCGATGAATGAATATTTTTTGGGAGTGTCGTCGACGTTAAGAACGCGAACTTTCTTGCCAGCTTTTTTGAGAGCTTGGAAGAGTGCGATCTGTGCGCCCAAGCCATCGCCGTCGCAGTGGCGGTGGGTCGTGAGGATGATCGAGCGTGCTGCATGTAGTTTGCGGGCGATGTCTTTTAGCATTCTAGTTAAAGCTCATCGGAAAACGGCGCTGGTCGATCAATCGCCAAATTGAGAATTTCACAAGATAACGGGGACAGGCACTTCCAGATCGAATTGGTGCGTTCTGAGCTGGAGCTTTTGATTGCCGGTCGTGGCTTCCGTGTGTATAACACTGAGCTTCATTTTACAGATTTCGCATGAGCGTTCTGTTAACGCGGGCGCGCTACCACTTGGTAGCAGCTACCTTTGGAGTTGGAATGTCATCTGATCGATTGCCGATTACTGTTAAAGGCAAAGCTAAATTAGAAGAAGAACTTAAGCGCTTGCTACACAAAGAGCGTCCGAGTGTCATTAAAGCAATTGAAGAGGCTCGCGAACACGGCGATATCTCTGAGAACGCTGAGTACGAAGCGGCGAAAGAACGCCAATCGATGATCGAAGGTCGCATCGCTGAAGTTCAGGGCCAAATCGCTGGAGCTGAAGTCGTTGATACATCGGCAATCAAGAGTGATCGCATTGTTTTTGGTGCACACGTTCAGATGGTCGATATTGAGACCGACGAAAAAGTTGAATATCAAATCGTCGGTGTTGATGAGGCCGATGTTAAAGCGGGTAAAATTTCGATTATTTCGCCTGTTGCGCGAGCCTTGATTGGAAAAAAGACCGGTGATTTAATTCAAGTGAAGAGCCCAAAGACCGACAAAGAGTATGAGGTTTTAAAATTCTACTTTGAGTAAGCGCCAAACAACGAGGGCTGCTGCTCGGCAGCCCAAAGGCAAGCCAAGCGTCGTAGCCGGGTTCAGATCATTTTTCATCTGCCTACTCCTGGCCGGCATCATCGGATCAGCTGTTCGTCTCTATTTCTCTGCGCCTCGAATCGAAAATTTTCTTCGCAGCCAAATTGCAAAACAAAATCTTAAGTACAACATCGAGTTCAAATCAGCTCGCTTAACTTTAGCTCGCGGCATTTTTCCGACGTTCGCGATTGATGTGTCTGGCGTTAAGGTTTCTCACTTCGCTCCGTGTATGACAGAGCCATTTGCCGATGTTAGTTTGCTCATCTTGCCCATTGATTGGTTTAAGCTTTTCGCAGGTCGCATACAGCTCGGGTACGTGGTCGCTGACACAGTAAGCTTCAGTGCGGATCGCGCTCAGTGCAAGGAGCAGCAGGCTTCATTACAGTTACCTGCCGATAATTCGACAGTACTTGCGTGGGTAACGCGCGACCCTCAGCAAGTTAAACCGTGGTTTAGAGTTGAAGACCTTGAGCGGGCAAAGCAGGCCATTGCCGGAGTTGAAATCAAAAACGCTACGGTGTATTTCGATAATTCAAAAAAGTTCGTTCAAGTTTCGTACTTCGATGTTTGGCACAAAGGCGAGAGCATTTTGTTAGAGGGAGAAGTGACTCTGCCCACGGATCTTACTTATGGCGAAAGCTTTCCGCCTCTTCGTATAAATGGAAATATCACTCCAGAGGTGCTGAAGCTTCAAGCTCGAAGCTCTTTTGATGAAGGGGAGCTTGGTGCAGATATTGAACTTACTCAGACCGAAGTGCTGAATGCGCCCAATGCAAAAGTTTTAGTTCGTGCTGGAGCAATGCCGCTTTCAGTTTTCTCGGACTTCTTGCGCAAACTCGGTGTTCTATCAAATTCGAAACTTCAGCCAAAATTCTTGTGGCTCAATTGCGAGCTAAGCTCTGAAGGTCCGTTACCCAAGCTCATCAAAGAGACTGCACTAAGAGTTGATAAGTGCATGGT
This sequence comes from Bdellovibrionales bacterium, assembly GCA_043727635.1. Classification (GTDB taxonomy): domain Bacteria; phylum Bdellovibrionota; class Bdellovibrionia; order Bdellovibrionales; family JAMPXM01; genus JAYSYM01. The sequence continues at coordinate 2,782 of JAYSYM010000154.1, forward strand.
GGAAGGCGATGCGGGCCGAATTGATATCGGCCCAGCGGTAAGAAGCGAAGCGGGCGTATGGCAGCCATTTGATATCGAGATCAAGCACTTCAATATCGAAGATCTGCTAAAGACTTTCGGTGAAAAAGGTCCGTCGGGAGTTTTAAGTTCATTTGGAACTTTAAAGGGCACTCTCAACTATGCATCTAAAGATCAGCAAACGTTCAGTGGCGCAATCGAAGAGTTAGAAATCTACTTCTCCAATCGCAACGTCCGCGCCTTCCAAAAAATTGAGACAATCGAAATTAAGGCTGATCGTATTGACGAGAAAGTTAGCGGTAAAATATTTAATGTTACTCTGAGCCCTGGTAAAGCGACTGGCGAGACAATCTTTGCTTTCGACAAAAAATTTGCTTCGGGAAATTTAAACTTCGACTTACGTGAGCTTTCACTTGATCCAAAAATCGAACGGCTAATGGCAGACGGTATTTTCGAAGGCCTGGCACTCAAGGGCCAACTCGCGATCAAAGACCACAAGATCGCGAATTGGTCCGGTAAAGTTCAAGCTACGAGTTACATCGGCTCGCAGCTCAAAATTTCAAAACCAGTGGTTGAGACTTCGTACTCCAATAGTCGCTTCGATATTTCGGCGCAAGCAAGTTCAGGTGAGCTATCTCCGGGAGCTCGGTGGCTTGAGTGGGTCAAGCGCGCAGCAAGCGACATCAATATTTCATCGGTTAAAGCTGATGAATGGATCCCAATCTCAAATATCAAATCGCAAATCTCTGTTGAGCAAGGCGTGGTGGGCTGGAAGAACGCGAGTCTCACAGCGACTCAATCTAAAGTTCAGGTTACGAGTACTGGCGAGATACGCGAAAATCGCGAGGCAGCCGGATTATTAACGACAATTGAGCCAGGCGGGACGAATAGAAAATTCGTCATCAGCGGGTCAGCGCAGAGTCCAACTCTTACACCTAGAAATTAAAAATTAGCGAGTCTCGCAAAGAGTATTTGCAGATTTGCCATTGCAACCAGCGGCGAAGAGATCCATGTCGGCGTCGTTCCCAGACGGGAACTGAGCAGCTTCAACTTTCACATCATCATCAGCGAGTGAAAGATCAAGATCAGCCGAACTAACCGCGAAGGCAGCTAAGCCGAAAAACAAGACCGTTACTATTCCCGCAAGATAGGCGAGTGACTGATCGATAATTGGTGCGTGAGATATGCGCTGCATGAGTCTCTTTTCGTCTACCGGCCTTGTATTGGTCAAACAATTTTCCTAAACTTGTGGCTCGGGAGGAATTATTTCTAAAGCTCATCTTGCTCGAAAAGCGCTCATAATTTTCACTCTCGTTAACCTACTCAATTATATTGATCGCTTCATCTTTTCAGCGCTTCTGCCTGCGATTCAGCGCGACCTCGGCTTTAGCGACACTCAACTTGGCGCTCTTGGTTCGGCCTTCATCTTTGCCTACATATTCTTAACTCCACTTTTTGGAATTCTTGGTGATCGAGGTAGTCGCAATAAGCTCATGGCTATTGGAGTGGGGCTCTGGTCAATTGCGACCGCTTACACTGGCATCGCCCATTCATATCTTGGTCAGATGGCTGCACGAGTCGGTGTGGGAGTGGGGGAAGCCTCATACTCAGTGATCTCGCCCTCATCGATTGCCGATCATTATCCTCCTGAAAAGCGCGGACGAGCTTTTGCAATTTATGCTGGAGCGATTCCGGTCGGAAGTGCAATGGGCTATTTGCTCGGTGGAATCCTTGAAGCACGATTTGGTTGGGAGAAAGCTTTTTTCATCGTCGGCCTTCCCGGATTACTACTCGCAGCCGTTCTTTATTATCTTCACGAACCAGTTCGTGGCAGTAGTGACAACGAAGTTGCCCAAGAATGGAAGGGTATTAAAAATGTTTTGCGCGAGCTCGGCGCTAACGGTTCGTATGTATCGATTGTCGCTGGCTACACAGCTTACACTTTTGTTCTCGGTGGTATGGCGTTTTGGATGCCGTCGTTCATCGTTCGCTACTTCGATATCAGTTTAGAAAAAGGAAATATAATTTTTGGTGGAATCACTGTGGCCGGTGGTTTCATAGGAACATTGCTCGGAGGCTGGTGGTCTGACCGGATGGAATCACGATCTGGCAATGGCAGCTTAAAAGTTTCAATCGTTGCTTGTGCTGTTTCGGTTCCGTTGTTTGCAATGATTATTCAGCAAGCTGACTTCACCGTGTTTTGCGTGATGCTGTTTGTTTTAGAAGTTTTCTTATTCATGTGTATTAGTCCGATTGAAGCAGTCTCAGTGAATGTTGTTCGCCCGCACATCCGTGCAACCTCGACGGCTGTGAGTGTTTTCACGATTCACTGCTTTGGTGACGGGATCTCGCGAGTGCTGATCGGCTCAGTTTCTGACAGTCAGGGTTTGCGAGCTGCGATAGCAATTTGTCCTTGGATACTTGCATTGGCCGGCGTGTTGTGGGGCATAGGCCTTGTGCGCTACTGGCAGCCGCGGCCTTGGCCTTTGGGTGCTCCTCAACTTCCGTGGATGCAACGTCACCGCGGTCAGTGGAAGGACTCGGGCGTTCGCGAAAACACTCTCGAAGCCTTTAGACTTGCTAAAACTCGCGGTGCGCAGATGGTTGAACTCGACGTTCGATTGTCTAAAGACGGCGTCGCAGTTGTGAATCACGATGAAACTTTAAAGCGACTTCAAGGCTTAGACTTGAATGTTAGTGACCTCACTGCGAGCGAACTTTGGGAGCGCGGACAAGTCTCAAAACTTTCTGAAGTGTTGAGCGATCCTGAGTGTCCATCTTTGGTGAATATCGAAATCAAAGGTCACAATTTTAAAAATGTCGGTTTAGAAAAAGCAGTTGCCTGGGCAATTACTGAATCGCAGGCGAACTCTCGAGTGATCGTTTCAAGTTTTAATCCGTTTAGCTTAAAGCGAATGGCTAAGCTTATGCCTTCGGTTCCGCGTGCGTTACTTGCGCACGACGATCCAGGTCCCAAGAATCCAATCTACCTTCGCAAAATGTGGTTCGCTTTCCTAGCGCAGCCGCACGCTTTAAATCTTGCGAACTCAATGATCACTCACTCCCGCATGCGCGAACTCAATCGCCGAAAAATCCCTGTCTACGTTTGGACAGTGAATGATCAAGCGCGCGCCGATCAGCTAAAAGAACTCGGCGTCCGCGGCCTCATCAGCGACATTCTTTAGGTACCCGGTTCCCAATGGTCTAGCATCGAGTCAAATGACGCGCACCTTTACCATTGGGAACCGGATACCTTTTAGTATTCGGGCCAGAGGAGGGCGGCGGGGGTTTGTGATGAGCCGACCATTGGGGTGCCGTCGCTCGAGACGTAACGTAGGTTGGCGTTGGCCCAGCGGGTGAGTTGCTCGGCTTCAGCTTCGGTAGATGGA
>JAYSYM010000155.1:0-1971 GCA_043727635.1 Bdellovibrionales bacterium
CGATAATAAGATCCACTCCACATAGGCTCTCGATGGTACGAATGTTTCGGCCTTCGCGACCAATGATCTTACCCTTCATCTCATCGCTTGGAAGAGCAACCACGCTCACTGTTCGCTCGGAGGTGTACTCACCGGCGTATCGCGATATGGCCATGCTGATAATGCGCTTAGCACGCTTTTCGGCTTCGGCCTTTGCTTCGTCTTCGAGCAAAATAATCCGGCGACTCGCATCGGTGCGCGCCTCGTCCTCGACCGCCTTGATCAGTTCTTCTTTGGCCTGTGCAGGGCTCATGTTCGAAACCACCGACAACTTCTCGGTCAAACCCTGAAGCTTTTGTTGAACTTGCTCTTCAACTTCGGCATTTCGAGTTTCGGCAATGCGAATCTTCTCGTCGCGCTCCTTAATCTGTCTTTCTTTTTCGTTGAACGACTCTTCTTTAGACTTAATTTCCGAATCTAATCGGCGCTCTTTATCCTCGTAGCTCTTCTCCTGCTGTTGCAAGCGCTGTTTTTGTTTTTGCAGATCGGACTCAAGGGTTTTGCGAGCACGAACTTCAAATTCTTTAGCTCGGCTTTTTGATTCTTTATCAATTCGTGCCGCTTCGGCCTTAGCGCGACTCATAATCTTTTCGGCCTCGTCTTGCGCCCCAACCTTTGCCCTCTCTGCTCGCAGACGAAGAAAATAAAAACCTACTACAGTCCCTAAGGCTATCCCGCCTATTCCAATTAAGATCATTACCAGCTCATTCATTTTGCTTTGTCCTTTCGTGCGTGCTCTTCGATGTGCCATTTTGCTTTGGCAGCAATATGCGGCAATCTTGAAGGCCTGCGTCTGTGAGTATAAAATCCATGCGGATATCGTGCGATTCCATAGGCACTGGCTCATCGACCAAATAGGCTGAGAAACAAACACCAAATTTGAGACCGCGATAACCGCTTAAATAGCGATCGTAGAAACCTTTTCCGCGTCCAAGTCGTCCACCAAACCTATCAAATACCAAACCTGGAACAAAGATGAAGTCGAGGTGTTCGCCCGCAACCAGATCTGATGGCGTCGGAATCGGCTCCATGTTTCCCAATACACTTTTATGAAGTGCATTAGATTTGTATCTATAAAAAGCAAGGTCGGAGTTTTGAATAACAGGAAGTGCGAAATCTAAGTTTTTTAATTTTGAAAACAGTGGCACAAGATCAGGCTCGTTTGTAAGTGGCGAATAAGCCCCTACAATTGTGCCCGGAGCGCCTGAAGGGAATTGGTTTATAACCATCAATGAATTAAGTCGATCAATCTGGCTTAGCCAAATATCATAATCACGCATCTCCACTTGGACGATGCGTTTTTTTGACCAATCTCGCCATTCACTTTTCGTCAAAACCCAACTCCTATGGGAACGAAAAGGCAAAAGCGCAGAAAACCTAGCTTTTAATTTTTTGGCCTTTAATTAATTGAACTGTCAGTTGCAGCCCGTTAAAGCACCTTAATCATCTGTTGTAACAACAAACCCCTATAAAGCCGATCTTCTCGCTGCTTAAACCTCTAAGCCCGCTTGAGAAATAGGAGATGATTCCAGATCTGAGATTGCACTCTTGGCTAAAGATTCGATTCGGATAAGTTCAGCTTGCGTGTAGGCTTTTAACTCTTGAAGCTCATTAGCGAAATTGAGAGCGGTTAAAAGCGCGGCGTTGAGAACTGAACTTGTTTTGGATGTTTTTAGTGCGTCTTCAATCTTAGCATTTACGTGTTTAACTAACGCATCTACGGAGCGTGCGTCGTTAATCGATTTGATTCGTAGTGGGACCCCACCGATTTTTATATCGAAGAACTCAGATTTTTTTTGGTCCGCTTGAATCATCTCAACCTCAGAATGTAACCATTCCCTATTGTTACAATTACGCAACCTCAGTCACCGGGTCAAGAAATGAACTCCTGGACCAAACCTCAGGCCACCTCAATGGCGCAAACCAAAAAAA
>JAYSYM010000156.1:0-1969 GCA_043727635.1 Bdellovibrionales bacterium
CTCGATGTCGCGCGCAGCGATTTCCAGCAAACGCTGTTTATTGACGCGCCCTGCACCAGCACCCGCCGTCAGGTTGGCGATAATGAGTACTCGATTCATCTTTAGTAGAACCAAATTCGTGTTAACACGAGTGACTTGAAATCAGAATACCCATGGCCACGCTTGTACAGCCAATTGAGCTAATTCCAAAGACCGCGCTTCGATTTCATCGCGTCCCCATTTTTTGTTTTTTGCGATGCTATTGTTCAGAGATATCTCCGAACCTTCAAAAACTGGCTGTTTGTAAGAGAATTCTCTGTTTGAAATTGATTGGTTTTTCTTGCCATGCAATAGAGTGAAATTGCCTAAACGACTTGACAATTCTGTAGATTCTTCAACCGTTAGATCAGCTTCTATTAGTGCTGTTTTTGAAGGATTACGAGGAAGAATGTGCTCGATGTGAACTTTGTCTGGTCCCAGCACTCGCGTCTCCCCACTTGCCAAAATGTTGTTAAGGCAAATGAGAACCTCTCGCCAAGTCGGGGACAAGGTTTCTATGTCAAGCTGTGCAAAGCGTTCTTTGAACTCATCATCTTTTGGAACAAAATGCCCGAGTTGAGCTATCGCATCTACAATAGTTTCCGGGTGCTTTCTTATTTTCGAGCAAAAAGTCGCGTAAGCCTTTTCAAGAGTCACTGGCTTTTGTTCGCCAACGATCGAATACCGAATCGTAACAACCTCGACCGCTATTGCTAATTTGCTCAACGATTGAGGAGCATGAAGCGCGCACGCCAATAGAGCTGGACGACAACTCTTAGCGCGCAGAGTATTGATGCGTTTCAGTACTTCAACTGTGTCACTACCCCAGGGAGATTGTTCCGACGGCGAAAGCAGATGTTTATATAAAACAGCAGCTACTTTAATCTCATTAACAAAATCTAGTACACCGGTCACATTTGTTGCCTTTTCTTTTATCTCCTCTTTTAAATCGTCATACAGTACTTCTTTGCGGGACGGTTTGCGAAAAGCAATGCGGAAATTTCGTAAGAAGTTTACGACTTCATCGTTGCCGATAGAGTCTATGATCTCTTTCCAAGCATCTCGAACTTCTTCCAGATAAGCAGTGTCACAACTGGAGAAAATTTTGTTTTTCACCAAGTCAGCAGCACTTAACGCTAGTCCTCGATCATTCAAAGTCTCAAACAAACGAAAAGCAGCGGTTTCGCTTGGTGCTGTTATTCGGACAAACTTCACTCCATATAATAAACGTTTGGCCATTTTAACTAAAGCATCATGTTTAGACAGATGATGCTGACGCATTAAACAAGCTGAGTACCTATCGAGGTCTGATGAAATTCCACGAACTGCATGCGCTAGCAAGTTCTTTTTAAACTGTGGCTCAAAATGCTGGCTTGGATTTTTGTATAACGTGTTGTATGTTGAAGCATCCTCAGGCTGTAGTTTGATTTTAGGAACTTTCTTCTCACCTAATTCACCTGTCTCTAAGCAACTTTTGAACGTTTCGAGTTCGGTTGACCCCAGTTTTTCAAGTTGGTCTCGAAAGACTGCCGAGATTAAGGAGACCGTTGTGATTCGTTGTTGGCCATCGAGAATAAAGTCGATGTTTTTACCATTTTCTTTCTGGCTCTTTGCAAGAACAATGGAGCCAAGAAAATAAGGTAAAGCCTCGTCGAATTTGTTTAACCAATCTTGATCCGCGTAAAGATCGTCAAGAAGTTCACCAACTTCTTCGGAACGCCAAGCGTAGCGCCGCTGAAAAGTTGGGATTTCAAAAGCGACTGAATCGGGTTTCAGTAAACCTTCAACATTTAATTCTGTTACTTCGTAAGCTGCATTTGACATAAAAAATTCCTGTTCAATTTCTCTGGCTAAGAGTCTGTCTTCACAAGTATTAGTTTGCTTTTTAGACGGCCATTTGTGACATCGAGTGCTCGATCCTCGCTCATTTCAATCGTCATCATGACGGTGG
>JAYSYM010000157.1:0-6169 GCA_043727635.1 Bdellovibrionales bacterium
AGCTTTTTCAGCTTTAACTGCAGTCGCCCATTCATTTAAGCCTTTAATTTTTCCGTCGAAGATCCAGAAACCTTCAGAAGTGTTGCGGGGATCTGCTAAACGCTTCCAAGAGTAAACGAAATCTTCAGCAGTAACTTCGCGACCAACGCCTTGGGGGAAAGCAGCATCGTCAGCGAACTTAACGCCTTTTTTAATTTTGAAAGTATAAGTGAGTCCATCTTTAGAAACTTCGGGCATTGATTCGGCCATCGCTGGCTGAAGTTCAAATGGACGCTTTAAGTGATGATACTCGAGTAAGCCATCGAACAATTGTCCGATCGCTGTGCTCGAATACAAGTCGCTTGCGCGAATCGGGTCGAGACCTTTAACGTTCGCCTTTAAAGCGATGTTGAGAGTCGTGTCTTTATCATCAACTTTCTTGGTACAAGCTGTAGCAGCAAATGCGACAACCACTCCCAAAATCGTTAACTTATGCAGTTTTCCAAATAACATACTGATCCCCTTTGCGAGCCTTCCCCGGCCCTTTAGAATTCTTATGTGGTAACTAGTTTTGTACAGTCAAAAAGTCAATTCGTTAAGGTAGCAGCGAGAGCGTCAGTTCTATTCGCAATCTTGTCATGTCTACCCCCGGCCGAAGCCTCAAAAATTGCCTGGGAAGACTTCGATTCCTCCCTCGTTCCTTCGCGCTCTCGTCAGCTTTCGCCACAGACTCCATTGAGTTTTGTAGTCGATACTCACTGTGCCGCTCAAAGAATTCGCTATCTTCGCCCTGGAGGGCTGCTCAATTCCGTGCTCAATGAAGGAGCAAGGTTCGCGCATGCGATCGAGCAGTATACAGTCGGTGTCGAATTGAACTCAGCAGTCTCGTTTGACCTGATAGAGCAAGAAGTTGGCCAAGAAAAATGCGTCCAGTCGGTCGGTTACGACGGTGAAATTAGAATCATGCAAGCTAGCGACATAAAACCAGCGAGAGCGGGAGATCCTGGGCGCCCGCGTCAGGGACATTTAAACTATCTAAGGTTTGATCAAGGCATTCAGCGACTCGAGTCGGTTTTGATGGTTCGAAAGCCTGTGACCATCGCAGTGATTGATGCCGGCATCGATATGGGTCATTCGGATTTGGCGATTGGAGCATGGCGAAACACGCGCGAAGTCGGCGGCAACGGACGCGACGATGATCGCAACGGATACGTTGATGATGTGATCGGTTACAACTTCGGTAGCAACATCGGCAATCCTTCGCCGCAAGTTTCGGGGCTCGAGGGCGCGCACGGAACACACGTTGCAGGATTAGCCGCAGCACGATGGCGAAACGGAGTTGGTGGTACCGGTGTAGGTGTGACAGCAAAAATTATGTCGATCAATGTCTTTGGTACAACCAAGACTACTCGAAGTTCAATAGTTGAAAATGCAATTCGATATGCGGGCCGAAATGGCGCTGACGTAATTAATTTAAGCCTTTCGGGCGGAGAGTTTTCGCGAACGATGCCACTCGCTTTGCGATATGCAGTTAGTCGTGGCTCTTTCATTGTCGCCGCAACAGGAAATGAAGGAATGAAATTTAACTCTTCTCCGGCGGCGGGGTTTTTTATTTCTCCCGCCGGGTACGGAGGACAAATTACAGGAATGATAAGTGTTGCTTCGGTTGACGTTGATACCGGAAGTTTGAGTCGCTTCAGTAATTTCAATTCGACAATTGTTCAACTCGCAGCACCGGGATCAACTCGATCATATGGTGAACCAGTTGGTCTATATTCAACTTTCCCTCGCAACAGTTACAGTGCTCTATCAGGCACATCAATGGCGGCGCCTCTCGTGAGTGGAGCAGCTGCATTAGTAGTTGGTTACTTGAAGGCATGCGGAGTTACTGCTTCACCTGCACGCGTCGAAAGCATTTTGATCGCCGGGTCGCGCACAAGTTCGAAGCTCCGCCCTTACGTAAGCGCCGGAAAAGAACTTGATCTAGCGGTACTTGCCAACTACTTGCGATCAACTAAGACAGGTAGTTGCAAATAGCGCTTTAGACGCTTTATCCTCGCGGCATGAGAAACCCTGAACTAGATGCCGACTTAGCTTACATTCAAAAAGTTTTTGCGCCGGAAGATGATGGCCTGAGGGCTATTCGTTCGCGCCTTCGTGCAGATGATCGCGAAGGAATAAATGTTTCTCCAGTCGAAGGAAAAATTCTTCAGTTCTTAGTTCGATCATTTAATTGCAAGAAGGTTGTCGAAGTCGGGGCACTCTACGGTTACTCTGCAGCTTGGATTGCTCGTGCGCTACCTCCCGATGGAAAGCTTTATACTTTAGAAAAAGATTTGGCCTGTGTTGAACACACCAAGCTAAGCATTGCTGAGTGCGGAGTTTCTGATCGTGTCGAAGTAGTGGCGGGTGATTGGGCTGAGAATTTGCCAAAGCTTTCTGCTAAGGGGCCGTTTGATCTCGTGTTCATCGATGCGAACAAGAATGGTTATTTCGAAATTCTGACATGGGCGATTGCGAATGTTCGCAAAGGTGGCTTGATCATCGGCGACAACACTTTGTTATTTGGCGCGGCCAAGCACGATGTGAAGCCTACCGATGTTTCAAACGAGGCTTGGACTGCGATGCGCGCGTTTAATCAAACACTTAGCGATCAAACTAAGTTTATGTCTTGCATGCTTCCGACCACCGAAGGCATGACCCTAGCAATTAAGTTAAACTGAGGTTTTATGAAATTTATTATCGTCCTCTCAATTTTTCTTTTCGGCCTCGAGCCCTTTGCTGCGATGAGAAAAAACGAAGACAACCTCACTTCGGAACTAGCACAAGCTCGTCGCAAGCAGATTAAAAATGTCGACTATGATGTTCACATTGTTCTAAAGAAGGGCGCGATTGAGTACTCGGGTCGAACATTATTGAAAATTGATCTCGCTGATAAAAATTCTCCGCTGAGCATCGATTTCAAAACTAAAAAAATAAACTCACTTACTGTTAACGGCAATGCTGTTGCTGACTTTAAAACTGAAAAAGGATTTATCGAGATCGGCCCAAAGCATTTAGCGTCAAAAGTCGAAATTGCCGTCGATTATGTCGGAGAATTTAGTAAAGAAGGCGATGGATTTCAAAGAGTGGAAGATCCAGAGGATAAAGCGGAGTACATTTATTCAGATTTCGAGCCTTACGGCACCCACACTTTACTTCCATGCTTTGACCAGCCAGATCTTAAGGCGCGCTTTAAACTTACTGTCGAGGCGCCAGCAGGTTGGACGCCCATCGGGAACGATCTGATCGAAACTGCCGAGACCGTTGGTAGCGTAACGAAGTCAGTCTTCAAGCAAACACCTAAAATTAGTACCTATCTATTCTTTGTTGGCGCAGGTGATTTCGTTATCTGGAAAGATTCGGCAGGAAAAATTCCCCTCGAACTTTATGCTCGTAAATCGCTGAAAAAATATGTCGATGTTGAACGAATTTTCACGACTACTAAAAAGGGTCTAACTTTCTTCGCGGAATACTTCGGAGTTGCTTATCCATTCTCGAAGTATGGCCAGGTGTTCGTTCCTGAATTCGCGTGGGGTGGAATGGAGAACCCTGGCGCAGTAACTTTGAATGAGAAGAATATCTATCGCGGTAAACCCACGCAGAAAGATTTAGACAATCGAAACGATTTGATTCTTCACGAGATGGCTCACATGTGGTTCGGCGACCTCGTTACTATGAAGTGGTGGAATGATCTCTGGCTCAACGAAAGCTTCGCAACTTACCTCGCCAACATTGCGCAAGATCGTGCATTGAATTCAAAAGGTGTGTGGCTTGATTTCCATTCTGATAAAGGCTGGGGCTACTGGCAAGATCAGCTCTCAACGACTCACGCAATCGAAACTCCCGTTCGAGATGTTCGTTCATCAAAGGCAAATTTCGACGGGATCACTTACGCAAAAGGCGCAGCATCACTTAAGCAGCTTCACTTTTTTGTTGGCGAGAAAGGTTTCGCAGACGGATTGAAGAGTTATTTCAGTAAGTATTCTTTCAAGAATACTGTTCGCTTGGATTTCACAGATGAAATTGCCCAAGCATCGAAAGTCGATCTAACGAAGTGGACTCACGCTTGGCTGCAAACAGCAGGTCCTCATCGCATTCATGCGGAGTGGTCTTGTGATCCTAAGACAAAGAAGATCTCGGACTTCACTTTGATTCAATTGCAGAACGCCTCAGATGCTCTTTCTCCACATCGCTCGCGAATCGGCTTCTACAACAAGAACGCTCAAGGGAAACTCGAGCGAACGAACACTCTCGATGTTTCTTTTGAAAAGCGAGAGAATAAAATCGAAAAAGCCTTCGGCCTATCCTGTCCTGATTTCATGTATGCGAATGCTGACGACCAGGACTACGGGCTTTTTGCTCTCGATTCGATCTCTCTGAAAAATGCAGAAGAAGTTCTAAAAGGAAACCTAAACGAGCCTCTGACACGTTTAATGGTTTGGAACACTCTCAATCAGATGGTCCGCGACACTCAGCTTCGAGTGAGTGATTACATCAACATGGTGCTCTCGGGCTTAGAGTCGGAGAAAGACCCCGAAATTCTTTCGATCCTTTTGGGTAAATACAGTGCGATCCGCGATACCTACTTTCGCTATCTAACTCGCGTTCAGCGAGTGAACATGGCTCCCAAAGTTGAAAAATTGATATGGGATAAAGTGCAATTAGCTGAAACTTCGGCGGACATGAAAATGGTTTACTTTGATTTCTATACATCGATTGCTGTGACAAACGATTCAGTTGCGCGATTGTCATCAATTCTCGAGGGGAAAGTAAAAGTAGCAAGCGTAGATATGGATCAAGATCGTAGGTGGGCAATCATTAAAACTCTCGCGCGACTCGATGCTACGAGCGTTGCGTCGTTAATTTCGGCAGAGGAAAAACGCGATCCAAGTTCGGCTGGGAAGCGAAATGCTGAAACTTCGCGAGTGTCTTTGCCGACAGCCGATGCGAAGGCAGCTTTCTGGCGCTCACTCGATAACGCAAAAGACATTCCGAACAGCACTCTTCGAGAGGCGAGTGGGAAGTTTGTCGACTTCGACCATCCGGAGATAACGCAAAAATACGTTCTGCCATTTTTTGAGCGAGTTCGAAAGCTGAACTGGGAAGATAATGACAGTTTAGTTGAAATTTATTTCGAAAGATTGTTCCCGCAAAACCTTTGCAGCAAAGAATTGCTTAGCGTAAGTAAACGCCATCTTGGCGCAGCGAAGACACTTACGCCCTACGCTCGTCGCTCTTGGGTAGAAGCCAATGACGAGCTCAATAAGTGCGCTTCGATCCGCGCAGCTGACAAGGCGCCGAACAAAGCTAGTCCGCGATAGCTTCGTTCATTAGCTGCTGCCAGAGGAGTGGTTCAGACTTGAACCCTTCATGACCCGAGCTGGGAAAGTTGGTGTAGTGGAAATTCGGAAGATGCTTAGCCAATGCAACTTCTTCAGCGAAATTGTCGACCGGTAAGTATGGATCTTTTTGGCCTGAATAGACGTAGAAGTCCAAATCTGAATTCATTCTCAATGACTCAACGAAATCAGTTAAAGATAGGAATGATTTTCTGAGATGGCTATAAAGCGAGTAATCAGCGGCCTTCCAGTTAAACTGAAGAGCGGCCGAGCATTCGGTTAGGGGATTATTCTGCAAGTCGATATTTTCGACTGCCAGTTCATCTCGAAATTTACTGCAATTTCCGCCATCCATGACACCAGTGTTGCGATCGGTGACATTTATTACTATTGAGGCATGACGTTTGGCATTTAGCGGATTCTTTTTCGAGAATGAAAACGTAGCGAGGAATTCTGCAATCGCGTCTTCAGACGGGCCCGAAGGCGGCACCATCTTTCCGATCCACCCATGCAAGGCATCCCATTGATCGTTGAAGCCGAGCAGGTAGGCGGGAATTTGATCAATCGCTTCCCAGCCGCACGATTTTTGTGAAGGATCTTCTTTAGAAGAAAAGCATTTTTCAGTAGTTAAAAAGTTAGCGAGTGCTTTTACGCGTTTACGATCATCAGGAAACTGTTTGAAGTACAGTTCTGCGATGCGCACTTGTGATCTAATGCGGGCTTTACTGCGCGCGTAGCCATCAGCATTTATCGCATTGGCATGTGCGAACCCAGCTTTTAGTGATTGAGGATACAAAGTTGCGTAGCGA
>JAYSYM010000158.1:0-1964 GCA_043727635.1 Bdellovibrionales bacterium
TTTTGATATTCATGCTAAATCTGGGGAAGTTGTAGCTGATCGAGTCGGTGCGCAGCGAGGAAACGGAACGGTGACTCTAACTGGAGTTGGACACCCAACTGGACAAATCGAAACCGTTGTTCGCGGTCGCAATTTACGTCTAGAGGAGTCTGAGAGTATAAATAAAATTGGAATCGGCTTAGCTGGCATGCTTGATTTCGACATGGACATGCGTGGCCACGTTCTCCACCCTGACACGCACCTTAAAGGTGCGGTGACGAAAACTTCTATCAGCGATCACGCTGTAGCCGATTCGTCGCTTGAGCTTCAGTTTTTAAAAGATCGAGTCAATGGTTCGGGACAATTCCTAGGGCAAACTATCACCGGAGGCTTCACTGTTCCATTAGCCGATGATGCCCCCTACAAATTAAACTTGAAAACTGTTGATTGGAATTTTGCGCCATTACTTTCAGGAATTGGTTCGGCTGCAAATCGTAAGGATTATGATACGCAAGTGTCTTCACAAATTGATCTCTCCTCGGAGACAGGTGGATTTTGGAGTTCTAACGGAAAGATTACTGCCACCAAATTTGCAATTCGCCGAGGCTCACTTTCCATTGCAGCCCCTCAGCCACTTCAGCTCACAATGCAAAATGGTTCGCTCAGCGTTCAGAACTTCTATTTAGCTGGCGAAAATATTTATCTTCGCGTTCTTGATAATAAAAACTCGGATGAAAAAGTAGATGTGCAAGTGAATGGTAAGCTCGACATGGGCGTAGTGGCTCTCTTCTTACCGTTCTTCGAGGAGTTGCGCGGAATGCTGTCTTTTGCATTCAACGTAAAATCAGGCCCAGCCCGATCGTCAATCCTCGGATCAGCGTATATCGACAAAGGCTACTTAAAACTTTTTGATTTCCCTCATGCATTTGAAGATTTCAAAGCTGATTTGTTATTTAACCAAAACAAAGTTCTTATCAATTCGATTCGCGGAGATTTCGCGTCAGGTACATTCAATGGCGACGGGATGCTCGAGTTTAAGGGATACAAAAACTTTCCTCTTAATTTCAACGTTCGAGCTGACAACATAGTACTCAATTTACCTGAGCAAGTAGAAAGCAAGGGCTCTGGTCAGTTTAATATTGCTGGATCGTGGTTCCCGTTCCACTTAAAGGGAATTTACGATGTAACGTCAGGTGTTTTTTCGAAAGAGTTCAGCAGCACAAGCGATAGAGAGCAAGTGCGCCGAAGTGATTACCTGCCAAGGTTCCTGCTCGAAGAAAGCTTCATCCCACTCACGATGGACGTCCAAGTAAACTTTGATCGCGGAATTTTAGTGAAGAATTCCCTAATGGACGGAAAAGTTCACGGTCGTCTAAATGTTTTGGGAACAACTCAAAAGCCTGGCTTAGTCGGAACCGTGACTGCTGAGAGGGAATCGAAGATTTTCTTTAACGATGCACCGTTTGAAGTTACTTCTGGTAGCTTCACATTCACGGATCCGAGCGAGATCAACCCGAAGATCTTCTTAGCTGCGAACACTCGCATTCAAGATCACGACATCAGCCTGGTGCTTCAAGGAACTGGACAAAAGCCCGAGATGAACTTAACAAGTTCGCCATCTCTCCCGGCGAACGAAATTATTTCGCTCCTTGCGCTAGGCACGACATCTCAGCAGTTAGACAGCAAAATGGCTTCTACGCAACAGGGCAACTCAGCCTCTTTCTCGGTAGCTTCTGGATTGTTGAAAAATGCGCCGATTGGTCGAGAGCTCAAAGACCGTTTTGGTGTCGATCTTCAGTTTTCTTCATCGTTTGATAACGCGGCCTCTGTAGCGCTGCAGAAAATCACCGTAAGCGGACAGGTGACTAAGAAGCTCGGATGGAACTACAACCGCGCGATCGGTAAAACTTCAAAAGATGAAGCACAGCTCCGCTATAGATTAACTGACAAGTTCTCACTCGTAGGAAGCTATGAAGGCCAGCAAA
>JAYSYM010000159.1:0-1962 GCA_043727635.1 Bdellovibrionales bacterium
GCCCGGAGTCACACCTTTTTCAACACCATGGTGGGCATGGCCATGAAAAACAATGTCTGCGCCACCTTCATCGATCGCTTCAGCAAGCAAATAGCTTCCTAAGAACGGATAAATTTCTTTTTTCTCACCGAACAATGTTTCTTCGACTGGTGAGTAGTGAAGAAGAACGACTTTATATTCAGTGTCGAGTGCCTGAAGTTGATCGCGCATTGTCTCGGCGTAGGTTTTAGTAACGCGAACAAAAGTTTTCATTTCGACTTCGCCGAAGTCAGATGCACAAGCTCCGACAAAGCCTCCGCCAAAGCCTTTTTGACCAACGATTCCAATTTTCTGTCCGTTAATTTCAAGTGTCATGCTTTCTCGCTCAAGAACATGAACGCCAGCGGCTTCAAGTGCATCACGGATTTCATCTCCTTGATCAGAGTGAAAGTCGTGATTTCCGAGGACTGCAACTTTTGGAATCGTCGCAAGTTTTAGATCATCGATTAATGCGTTGATCTCTGGAAGTGTTCCAACTTTTGTTAGATCACCAGCCAATAGCATAATGTCAGCGAACTGCTGAGCTTCGCTAAAGTACTTTGCCAATCTGCCTCGCGATGACTGGTCGTAGTGGACGTCACCGACTGCGGCGATTCGGATCATACAACTTCCTCGGCGGGAGCAAGCGGCCTTAGTGGCGTAATTCTCGTCTGATTCTCAACATCAAACTCTGGTGCCGCTCTCGAGATAACTTCGTTGATCGCTTCGTGCTGATCTTGCGATTGGATTTCACCTTTCACGAGTACTCGGTTGCCACCTACTGCTAGCTCACAGTCTAGGCTAGCTGTGCGGCAATCGGCTGCTAGAAGTTCGTAAAGATGGCCAACGATATAAGTCGGAGGCAAGCCTGAATGTAACGGAGTATCGAGGTTGAGCAACGTATGTCGATTGGTGCTTGTACTGGTTGCGCTTGTGGCTTGTGTGCCGGTCGCTTGCGAGATTGTTCCCATCGGCGGCGCCACCTTCTTAGTCGACTCCTGCGATGGCGCAGCGTGGATATGCGGCATCGGGTCGGAGCCGGGAGGTCTAGTCTCTCGATAGATAATATCGAAGAGGTGATTAACCATGATGTTTGGAATCCAAATGTCTTGCGACTGCGCATAGATGAGCAGCGAGAGAAGTCTCCGCGGAGCTTTGCGTGCGCGCTTGAGTAGATAATCCCAATCGATTTGAGCGTGCGAAAGAAGTGCAAGTGCATCCCACCAATGGTGCGGGCCAACTTCTTGATGCACGGACGCTTTGATAATAATTAAATCTTCTGGCGGCACTGCGGGAATTTGTCTGCCGTGAAACGTAATATTTTTTGAACGACTTTGCATTTCAGGATCAAAATAAATATCACCTTGCGAGCGGAAGATGATGTCGACCATGTGGTCTTCTTTCCACGCTTTGAGGAGCCATTTTAATTCGGGGCGCTCAGAATCAAAGCCTGCTTGTACGAGTGCTTCGAGAGTCGCTTCGGCGTCTTCCGGTCTAACGAACAAATCAATATCGTGGGTCGATCTCGGGCGGCCCATGCCGCTAATCGCGATTCCACCAATGAGTGCGTACGGAATTTTTTTTGCCTCAACTGCATCGAGCGCTTCAAATAAAACTTTATCGAAGCGCTGACCCATTTCGGTATTTCTTGCGCTTGCTTGTGGACCTGGGACTACTCGTGGCTGATTCTTTTCCATTCGGGGCCCTCCAGAGGCTTAAATGATGCCAAACGCCTCCATAAGTTTAACCTACTAAGGTTCGTAGATTTGGTGACTGAAGCTAAACAATGAAGTGGGACACTAACTCACACAAGTTGGCTGCGTTTGGCGGGCAGATTATTTCGCAGGCAACAATGCTGTTGGCTAGGCGATATTCGCAGTGGCGGCAAGTCGAGTTGATCCAAAGCACTCACCTAAGTATTACAAATTTCGTAAACCTATAGCC
>JAYSYM010000160.1:0-1958 GCA_043727635.1 Bdellovibrionales bacterium
CTGTTATCAGTACGATCATTGATCGTGGCTATGTGAAAAAAGCCGGCAATGCATTGACTCCAACATTCACGGCAATGGTTGTTGCAAATCTTTTGATGAAGCATCTTCCTCAGTATGTCGATCTTCAATTTACTTCGGGAATGGAAAAATCACTCGATGAAATTGCAGAAGGTGATTTGGATTGGGTGGAGTATTTAAAGTCCGTTTACTGGGGCGACAAAGGTTTAAGAAAACAAGTCGATGCTCAAGAAAAGAAAATTGATGCTGACGAAGCGCGAGCGATCTCACTTGAAGGACTTAAAGGTTTAAGTTTCAGAGTTGGTCGTTATGGTGCTTATGTATGTCGCGAAGAAAAAGGCGAAGAAGTATGCGCCTCACTTCCTGATGCTCAGGCTCCTGCTGATATCACGGTAGAGATTGTTAATAAGCTCATTGATCAGAAAATTAATGGCGCTGATGCTCTCGGAAAAGATCCGAAATCGGGAATGCCAATTTACGTTTTAACTGGTCGGTACGGACCGTACGTACAATTGGGTGAAGCAGCTGGTGATGATGCAAAACCGAAGCGTATGTCGATTCCTCCGGGAATTGAGTCAGAGAAAATTACGATGGCTCAGGCACTTCAGTTGTTAGAGCTTCCGCGAACTGTTGGCGAACATCCGGGTACAAATAAAGAAGTTAAAGTTGGTCTTGGAAGATTCGGTCCTTACATTGTTCATGATGGTGATTTCAGATCGATTCCAAAAACTGATTCGCTTTTTGATATTACTCTTGAGCGTGCGTTAGAAATTATTGCGCAGCCTAAGAAGGGTCGCGGTAGAGCTTCGGCAATTAAAGAACTCGGTAAGTATCCGGGCTCTGAAGAAAATGTCTCGGTGTTCAGCGGAAAATACGGACCGTATGTTAAGTGCGGAAAGGTGAATGTTTCGCTCCCTGAAGACATCACTCCAGAGGCAATCACCATTGAGCAAGCAGTTGAGTTGATCAAAGCTAAAGGTGGCGGCCCCGGGGAAACCAAGCCTAAGAAGGCGAAAAAGGCCAAATCAGCAGGGAAAAAAGCCGCGAAAGTGACAAAAGACGGCGATGACGATGAAAAAACTGCTGAACCAAAGGTTGCGAAAGCAGCTCAGCTCAAAGCTAAAACGAAGACTCAAATCAAGAAGGCTCCAACGGTGACACGCTAGGGGAAATCTGCTAGATTCCCCTCGATGTTGTCGCTAATCCCAGAATTCACAAAGAACTTAACAAAGAATCGCCGTGGGCAGCTCGAGCTGCCTATCGAACGCAAGGTCGAACAAGACCGCAACGCTGAAAAAGGCGGGCGTAGTTTCTATTTCTTCGACTTCGATGACAACGTCGCATTCCTTTCAACTCCGGTTTACATTTTCCATAAAGAATCGGGCGAAGAACTAAAACTCTCAAGTGGAGAGTTTGCTCAACACAGTCGATTGATTGGAAACTCTGGACAGTATTCAAATTTCAAAACTGATTTCTGTGATCGCAATGGAACTTTCAGATGCTTTCGCGATCAAGACCACACGATGCTCGATCGCGTTCTTGGCAAGCGACAAATGTTCGTTCAAGATCTTGCAGCTGCTTTAGGATTTCCTGATCTTGAGTGGAAGGGTCCGTCGTGGTCATGTTTCTATCACGCAACACTCAACAAACGTCCAGTGAGTGTAATCACCGCGCGCGGTCACCATCCTGAAACTATAAAGCGCGGTGTCGAACTTTTTGTTCGGGAGAAACATCTTCCGCACACGCCGAATTTTTTAAGTATCTACCCAGTCTCTCATCCAGATGTTCGAGCTCAGTTAGGCGACAAAGACTTTAAGCTTTCAGTCGCCGCGTTAAAAAAAGCAGCGATTCGTGCATCTGTTGAACAAGCGATCAAACTTTACGGAAAGAATCCGCATCATCGTTTTGGAATGTCCGATGATGATCCGCATAATATCGAG
>JAYSYM010000161.1:0-1957 GCA_043727635.1 Bdellovibrionales bacterium
ATTGTTGATGGAATTACTGCAGTTGGAGCGCTTCCGCTTCCGATGGATGAACTCGGCATCGACGTGCTCATTGCCGGATCGCAAAAAGCTTTCATGCTACCAACTGGAATTTCGTTTATTTCGCTTTCAGCAAGAGCGTGGGAACGAGCAAAAACTGCGAATTTGCCTCGATACTATTTCGACCTTCGAAAAGAAAAAGAAGCGAATGATCGCGGTGAATCTTACTTTTCAACTGCAGTCGCTCACATCAAAGCGCTTGATGTCGTGCTTCAGTGGGTTGAAAAGCGCGGCATTGAATTTTTGTATAAGAGAATCGGCTCACTCGCAAAAGCGACTCGTGAAGCTGGCAAAGCAATGGGCTTAACATCATTCGCAAAAAATCCAAGCACCTCACTTACCGCTTTAATTTTGCCAGAGGGAATTGACGGTCAAAAGCTCCGCGCAAGTATCGAATCGAAGTATGGCGTTACCTTGATGGGTGGCCAAGATCAGTTAAAAGGAAAAATCCTTCGCATTGGTCACATGGGTTACATCTCAAACGAAGATATGAACACTTGTTTTGAAAGCATCGCTCAAGCTTTGAACGATCAGAAACCAAACACGGTTTCGGATTCCCAACGTAAAAATGCAATTGAAACTTTGAAGCGAGAACTTTCGTGAAAGTACTTGTCACTGATCGGTTCTCACTAGAGGCGCTCGCTAAGTTGCGAAGTCGATCGCAGCTTCGAGTCACTCAATCAGCGAGCTTTTTGCCTTCGGCCGATGAACTCAAAGATGCGAGTGCATTGATTATTCGTAGCCGAACGAAGATTAATGCAGAAGTTTTAGCGCAAGCGCCGATGCTAAAAGTCATCGTCACTTCAACCAGCGGCTTTGATCACATTGACCTCGCAGCGACGCAAAAAAATTCTGTTACAGTGATGCATACGCCAGACGCGAATGCCCAAAGTGCTGCGGAGCTAACTTGGCTTTTGGTGCTTGCTTGCTCCCGCAAGTTCACTCAGGCGAGCACTCAACTCAAAAAAGGCGAATGGAATCGCGAGGTCCTTGCTGGCTCCACTCTTTTCGGAAAAACCTATGGAGTGGTTGGCCTTGGCCGAATTGGCTCGCGCGTAGCTCAATTTGCTCGAGCGTTTGGAATGGATGTCATCGCATTTGACCCCTATGTCGAGCCAGAGGATTTTGCAAAAGCGACTGCCGAGAGAGTTTCAATCGAAGAACTCTTCCGACGGGCCGATATTGTCAGCCTTCATGTCCCCGCAACTCCCGAAACAAAAAAGATGATCAACTTTCGGGCTCTCGAGGGCGCTGCCTCTGACCTGATTCTTGTTAATACTTCGCGGGGCGACGTCGTCAATGAACCCGAACTTATCAAGGCTCTCGAGCAAAAGTTGATTAAGGCCGTGGGACTTGATGTTTTCGCATCTGAGCCATTAGCTCCGTCATCTCCGCTACTTAAAATGCCTCAAGTGGTCCTCTCGCCTCATGTCGGCGCGACCACGGTCGAAGCTTTCGCTGCCAGTTCAAGCGAGGCTGCTACTAAAATCATCGAATTCCTCGAGCATGGCCGATCAACTGACGTGCTTCCGCCGAAGGCTTCTTGGTTCGCGCACAATGGCTCCTTGAGTTAAAACTTGCTCCAGTAGCCGTTTCTGCGACACCATTTGTTGTTCCAAAAAACCAAAGAACATATCAGCGCAAGGAGCTCTTCAAGTGCCCGGAATCATCGTTGTAGGATCTCAGTGGGGCGACGAAGGAAAAGGTAAAGTCGTAGACGTGTTCTCGGCTCAATCAGACATGGTCGTTCGCTATCAAGGCGGAGCGAATGCAGGTCATACCTTAATCGTTAACAATGTAAAAACAGTTCTTCACTTAGTTCCCTCGGGAATTCTTCACCCGAAAACAATTTGTATTATCGCAGCCGGAGTTGTTCTCGATCTCGAAGAAGTTGCAAAAG
>JAYSYM010000162.1:0-1954 GCA_043727635.1 Bdellovibrionales bacterium
AACTTCACCGATCTTATGAGATTTTCCAGTGTAGAAAAGAATCCGCTCAGACGTTGTCGTCTTGCCGGCATCAATGTGGGCCATGATCCCGATATTTCGAGTGAGCTTTAATTCTTCTAAGGTTTGCGGATCAGCTGCTGACATTTGTTCCTAAACGAAGAAAGCCTGCATTGAGCAGGCTTTCGTAACTAACTATATTCTTTATTAAATTACCAGTTGTAATGCGAGAAGGCTTTGTTCGATTCAGCCATACGGTGAACGTCTTCCTTCTTTTTAATCGCGTTACCACGGTTGTTGTACGCATCCATAAGCTCACCAGACAAACGCTTGCCCATGTCTTTTTCACCGCGCGCACGTGCGTGCTCGATCAACCAGCGCATAGCAAGAGCTAGACGGCGTGATGGACGAACATCAACTGGAACTTGGTAAGTTGCTCCACCTACGCGGCGAGAACGAACTTCGATTTGTGGTTTTGCATTTTCAAGAGCTTTTTTGAAAACAGTAATAGGCTCTTCTTCAGCGATTTTTGCTTTGATTTCATCAAGGGCTCCGTAGAAAATCCCTTGAGCAGTCGCTTTTTTTCCGTCGTACATCATCTTGTTGATGAACTTCGTTACAACGATATCGTTGTAAATCGGATCTGGGAGAACTTCTCTTTTTACTGCACTTTTACGTCGAGACATCTATCTAACCTTTTCCCTTTGGGAATTCTTCAGCTGGTTCCTAGATTACCTAGGGCTTACTTTTTAGGACGTTTAGTTCCGTATTTTGAACGACCGCGAAGGCGACCATTTACACCTTGTGTATCGAGAACACCGCGAACGATGTGGTATCGAACACCTGGCAAATCTTTTACTCGGCCGCCACGAATCAAGACCACACTATGCTCTTGAAGGTTGTGACCGATGCCTGGGATGTACGATGTTACTTCGTAACCATTCGATAAGCGAACACGAGCTACTTTACGTAGAGCTGAGTTCGGTTTCTTTGGAGTAGTTGTATACACGCGAGTGCAAACACCACGACGTTGTGGACAAGCTTTTAAAGCCGGAGAAGCCGTTTTGTTCTTCTGAACTACACGTTCCTGGCGAATCAACTGGTTAATAGTAGGCATCAAAATCCCCGTTATACTTTTAAAACGAACTCGAAAAACTACTGGCTGTTTGAACTTGCGTCAAGAAATTTGAGCCTTTTTCAAGGCTCCGACGCTCTAATCTTGGATATTAAGACTGAAGAGGCAGGCCGTCAGCACCCATGCGCACGCCGCCACCCATTCCTGGGAGCGATGACATTGGTGCATCTTGCTCAACTTCATCAACGATGATCTTCCAACGCTTATAAGCTGCTAATCCAGTACCTGCCGGGATTAGACGACCCATAATGATGTTTTCTTTCAAGCCACGTAAGTAATCCGTACGTGAGTTGATCGCTGCTTCAGTAAGAACTTTTGTTGTTTCTTGGAACGATGCTGCCGAGATCCAGCTATCAGTGCTCAATGATACTTTTGTAATACCAAGGAGTAATGGTTCGCTAACTGCAACTTGTCCGCCCTCTTTCGCAACACGATCTTGCTCTACGTTGAACACAAATTTTTCAACTTGTTCACCAGCTAAGAAGCGAGTGTCGCCCGGATCTGCAACTCGTACCTTACGAAGCATCTGACGAACGATAACTTCAATGTGCTTATCGTTAATCGTAACACCCTGTAGACGATAAACTTCTTGGATCTCGTTAACGAGATACGCAGAAAGTTCGATGTCGCCAAGTACTGCTAAGATGTCATGTGGGTTCGTAGGTCCATCCATCAAAGCTTCTCCAGCTTTAACGTATTCACCTTCTCGAACTGCAACGTGCTTCCCTTTTGGAATTAGGTATTCACGCTGTTCGCCAACTTCTGGAGTCACGATCACACGCTGTTTACCTTTAACGTCTTTTCCGAAAGTAACGTAACCAT
>JAYSYM010000163.1:0-1953 GCA_043727635.1 Bdellovibrionales bacterium
ATTCGCCGAAGCGCAAAATTTGCTCGCCACCGAGTGATCGAAACTGCAGTAGTAAAATGGGGCCGCGTTGAAGTTCCTGAAAAAGGTTCTGTTTGGTGGCCACTCGATGAGACCAGCAAAGTCGCAGCAAAAACTGATTGGCAGAAACTTACGGCCTCAGAACTTTTTTTGAACCGAAAACTTTTTGATCTTGCTGTCAGTCCGTTAGTTCCCAATCTTCGATTTGCATCTGCCAACGGAATCTTTAGAACGTTGAATGACAAGCAATGGGAGAAAATTCCAAAATTTGCAAATCAGAATCACCCGATCGCAGTTGCTAAATCAGGCCGTCTTTTTGTTGGCTCTTGGTACAGCGATGATCATGGCGAAACATTTCATTCTTATGTGCGCTTCGACCAACTGGTGAGCAGTTTGAAGACGCGCTGGAAGATGAATCCACGACGCTTCAAATTTTTAGAAGTTAAGCCAATTAGCGCCAACGGCGATGAACTAATGGTAAAAGTTGATATTGGACTAAAGAAGCCGGTTTTGGCAGTCACACGCAATCAGGGAATTACCTGGTCTGCACTTTAACGAAGTTTTTCTAGCCGCTCGTACTCTTCAACAAATTTGGCTCGTGTTTGTTCGGCCAATTCACTCGCTTGCTCCGGCGCCAGCCCCGTTGTCGCGATCGGAGCGAGAAATGAAACTCTGACTGTGCGTTTCCATTTGCCGGCATTGATTGCGAAAGAATTCTTAGGCATTACCTCATAGCTTCCGCTAATGACGATCGGAACAAGTGGAACCTGCGCGTTGATTGCAAAAATAAACGGGCCTCGTTTGAAACGACCGATCTGTGGCTCAGGCTGGCGTGTACCTTCAGGGGCTAGGATGAAGCTCCACTTCTGCTCGAACTTCTTTTGAGCCTCAGCATACACTCTAAAAACTTCTTTTCGATTGTCTCGAGCAATTGGCAAAGCTCCAGAAGCTCGCATTCCAATATTCAAAATCGGGATTTTAAAAAGTTCGATCTTAGCGCCGAATCTAGCAGTGTTGCGAAGAACTGAATGAATTGCAAAGATGTCATAGAAGCTTTGGTGATTGAAAATGTAAAGCGCACCTTGGGAGCCATGATCAAATTCATTTTTTTCAACAACGACTTCAACGTTGAAGACTATTAGCCAAAGACGAGCCCAAATGCGGATCACCCAATTTGCAGCTTGAAGTTGACCAATGCTCGAAAAAATAAAGACCAAAATGCTAACGACACCCGTCTGCAGAACCGAAAACACTAAACCTAAATAAGCTCGCACATACGTGAATAAGACCATTAGCTCAAATCCGGCTTAAGAGTTGATTTTACTATTTCACCGAGCACCCGATCGCGCGCGCGCAACGTTTGCCGACGTTTGTATTCATCGTGCGCCATAGGTCCACTCAAGTTGTTCACGTACGTTGTGTAATCCATAACTTGAATTTCGAACGGATAAAAGAATCTAAAATCTCTCACGTGATCAGAATTGCCAACCTGAACAGTAATTAATTTTCGATTTATAAATTTCAAAAATCGATATTCCTTACCTGAAAACTCATTAGACTTCTCGACATACTCAGCGCGCTCTTTGGCTCGTTCAAGGCGCTTTTGTAAATATCCTTCAACCTCGGCACTGTCGGGAGCATCGCTACCATACTTTGCTTCAAGCTCCTTCATCGCCTCTAAAAAGATATTAATCGGATAAAGAGTGTTAACTGACTGATCAGGAATATTGTGCGGATAACTGATAATGTGATTCTCGTTCAAAAACCTTATTACTCGGAACGAATCATAAACGCTCTTGGTCACAAACCGCACCCCAAGCTTATCAAGCAATGTCAGAGCAACGCGCTCAGGCCGAGCAAGAAGTTTTATTACTGAGCTCGCTGTTGTCTTGAATGGCTTTACTTCGAATTTATGAAGTCGCAATGGGTTCTCAG
>JAYSYM010000164.1:0-1952 GCA_043727635.1 Bdellovibrionales bacterium
TGAGACAAATGATTAGATAAACAGAACGAATGTAAAAATCGATCGAAGATCGCCTTTCGCCCTCCGATGAGTAATACATGAAGCTTAAGTACTTGGCCCTGCTGGCAGCGGCAGTGGTCAACTCAGTCCTCTATGTAAACTGCAGTGGGTTTAAAGGCACTGACGGCTTATCGGTAAGCAATCTTTCATCGATCAGTTGCCGAGCTAAAGTACAAGCTGCCGCGGAATCTAAAATTGAAATCAGTCAGTGCGAGAATATCGAAAGCTATAAGTGCGAACGCCGGGTCTTCAGTCCCTCGGTTGACAATAGCAGCTTCGCGCAAGAAGTTTGCGGTACTTTTGAAGAACTGCCGATTTGCGTGACGACACATTCGCTTTCCTTCAACACTCAAGGTGCTCGCACTCCCGACTCAGAGGCTGAATTTTCTGAAGGTGGCGAATTTAACCGCGAAGAATTTCAGTGTATTTACAATTTAACAGATGCAAACACTCCACTATTTCAAGCGCAAGGTGACTCAGTTATGGGTGCGCTTTCGAATGCTGTGCAGCTCTGCCGAGAGAGAGCGAAACTATGAAGGCCATTGTTGTAACGATGATCTTATTGTGGTCGGTTTCAGGGTTTGCTCATGCGCGTTTGAAGGCTAGCGTCGGCGTTCTTCCAAGATCGACGAATGCGGGACTCAAAGTTGGACCGTGCGGAGGATTGCCGCGCACCACAGCTCCACCCGTACTAACGCCAGGCCAAACACTCACGGTAACGTGGGAAGAAGTGATCGATCACCCTGGTCGATATGAGTTTTATTTTTCTTCAGCGAACGATCAAAATTTCGCGCTGCTCGCAAGCATCCCAGACACAGCGACCGGCGCTTTACCACACCAATACTCAACTCAGCTCACTTTGCCGAATGTGACTTGCACTGATTGCACTTTACAGATGATCCAGGTGATGACCGAGAATCCAAATATGCCAACTTTATATTTTTCGTGCGCTGACTTGAAGTTGGAAGCTGGAGCCCAACCGACTCCGATCGCAACTCCGCCGCCAATGGATTGCAATTAGAATCAAACCACTACAATTTAACTGATTTTTTCGCGCGTCTTGCTCGGCGTTTTGCTTCAGCTTTAACCTTCACTTTTTGCTGCAAGTTAAGTTTACCGAAGCCAGGCAAACGCTTAGCAGCCGGCGACTGCGCAAGCTCTACTGCCCGCTCGAGTGCTTTTTCAAAGCCGCTCATGCCTTCCTCATCGAGTAGACCGTAAGAGCGGAAAAAATTTGCCCACTTAAATTCGGCGAAATTTTTATCGCTATTCTCAAAAGCTCCAGCCTTTCGGACAAACCAGGCGAGACTTCGATACGGGTCATCAGCCAATCCCCGAATATCTTTTGGTAAATAGAATTCTTTTCGCGGGCCCTCGCCGAACTGACAGAATGGATAAGTGCTGCGGTTGTTATTCATCCATTTCCAAAACTCGCTGTAGCTCATTTTAGATTCATAATGATCCTTTATGATCTCGACTGGAACTTTTTTAATGGCGAAGTGATAGCAGACTACGAGAAAATGATGGCGATCGACGATGTACAGGTCACCATTCGGGCCCCGAACCACCGGTACGGGAGCCTCGCGAACAAATTTCTTCAGGTCTTTTTTAGAATAGGTCGCAACCACTTTAATCTTTTCATCGACTTCAAGCATGCCGACGGCAAACTGGGTGGGTTTAAGGGAAAGAATTTTCTCGCCATTTTTCATGAGAGTATAATGTACTTTTTAGAAGGAAAATGTCATTGAAGTTTTGGTAATAAATTCTGATTTTGATCATCCTTATGGAGCCCGAACATCAGAAGAGCTAGTATCCGCCAACCCTCTTCCCCGGGAGCTAATCATGGCGCTAAATAAAGTGCTTATTGCAAAACGTTTGGCTACATAGCCATCTTTACTAACCGTAACTAAAAA
>JAYSYM010000165.1:0-6121 GCA_043727635.1 Bdellovibrionales bacterium
CGACGAGCATGAAGAGTGTTCTTCTTTGCCAACGTGATTGCAGGCTCAACGTGACGACGAATTTCTTTCGCCTTAGCAAGCGTAGTTTTAATACGGCCATGCTCAACGATTGAATTTACGAGGCCGCGAAGAAGCGCTCTGCGAGGACCTGTTTTGCGACCGAACGTCGCTACTCTTGTATTATGTCTCATAACTCTACCCTACTCTTTTGCTAGGCTCTTTCGAGCCGAGCCGATTAACTCATTATCGGTGTATCTTTGCGCACTGGCGCAGTATTCGGATCCCAACCAACTGGTGGCCATCCGTCTACTTTCATTCCAAGGCCCAAGCCCATCTCGCCCAAGATTTCTTTAATCTCGTTCAAAGATTTGCGGCCGAAGTTTTTAGTCTTAAGCATCTCAGCTTCAGAACGGTTCACAAGTTCGCCGATGAAGCGAATGTTTGCGTTCTTTAAGCAATTTGCTGAACGTACTGAAAGCTCAAGATCATCAACTGATCGGAACAAGTTTTCGTTCAACGTTGGAGATTTAGAATCAACTTCTACTGCTGACGGCTCGATTGATTCATCGAACGTCAAGAATACTTGAAGTTGCTCTTTCATGATCTTTGAACCTAAAGAAACAGTTTCTTCTGGCTTCAATGATCCGTCTGTCCAAACTTCGAAAGTTAAAGCGTCGTAGTCAGTACGCTGACCAACACGTGCGTTTGAAACATGGTAGTTCACGCGACGAATTGGAGAGTAAAGAGCATCAACCCCAATGAAACCAAGCGGAAGATCTTGTGGGTTCTCGTCAGCAGCAACGAAGCCGCGACCGAAAGAAACCACTAGCTCTGCATTGAACTTGCCGTTACCGCCAAGAGTAGCAATGTGCTGGTCTGGATTTAAAATTTCGATTTTGTCTGAAGTTGTGATGTCACGAGCAGTCACCGCACCTGGGCCGTTCTTCGAAATACGAAGAGTCTGTGGCTCAGAAGAGTACTGCTTAAAGCGCAACTGCTTAAGATTCAAAATGATGTCGGTAACGTCTTCCATTACATCAGCAATTGTAGAGAACTCATGCAATACACCATCGAACTTCACTGCAGATACTGCTGAACCCATCATTGAGCTCAAAAGAATTCTGCGAAGTGAGTTACCAAGTGTAACGCCGTAGCCACGCTCTAGCGGGCGAACGACGAAACGACCGTAATCGTCACGCAATGTATCTCTATCAACTTCGAACGCTTTAGGTTTAATAAGATCGCGCCAAAATTTATAGTAGTGCTCTTGCATCTATGTTTTCCCCAACCCTGTTTGATAATTATCGAGAGTAGTATTCAACGACCATATTCTCTTCAACTGGAAGAGTGATATGTTCGCGGCTTGGTACGTCTTTAATCGTACCTTTGAAAGCCCCGTGGTCCGCTTCTAGCCAGCCTGGAATTTCACGTCGTTTAACGTTCTCCACTGCTTGCATCACTTTCGCGACACCTCGGCTAGCTTCACGAACCTCAATCACATCGCCTTTTTCAACGATGTAGCTTGGGATGTTAACTTTAGAGCCGTTAACGATGAAGTGATCGTGCTTCACAAGTTGACGAGCTTCACGACGTGAAGACGCGTAACCAAGTGAGTACACAACGTTGTCTAGACGCATTTCTAAAAGTGCTAAAAGATTAGTGCCGGTAACACCTTTTCCGCGGTCAGCTTCTTGGAAGTAACGACGGAATTGTTTTTCCATGACACCGTAGTAACGCTTAGTCTTCTGCTTTTCACGCAACTGAAGCGCGAACTCAGAGAACTTAAGGCGAGATTGTCCGTGTTGTCCCGGTGGGTACGGACGACGCTCGAAAGAACATTTATCAGTGTAACAACGATCGCCCTTTAAAAAGAGCTTCATGTTTTCTCGGCGACAAAATTTGCAAACGCTAGTAGGAACGCAACTCACAGCAAATACTCCTTAGATTCTACGTCTTTTAGGCGGTCGGCACCCGTTGTGCGGGATCGGTGTCGTGTCACGCATAGTTGACACGCGAATGCCAGCTAGTGCGATTGACCGAACTGCAGGTTCGCGACCCGCGCCTGGTCCTTTAAGGAACAAATCAACTGAACGGATACCTTGCTCCATCGCTTTTTTAGAAACGTCTTCCGCAGCAGATTGAGCTGCGAATGGAGTTCCTTTACGGCTACCTTTAAAACCAAGGTGACCTGCTGATGACCAAGCGAGAACTTCGCCTGTTGGATCAGTGATAGAGATGATTGTGTTTCCGAAGCCGGCAGCAACATAGCAGTTACCGTGCGATACAGCTTTTCTAATTTTTTTCTTAGCACCTTTTTTAGCAGCCATATTAGCTCGAACTCCTTAAACAGCTTTTTTCTTGTTAGCGACCGTTTTACGAGGACCCTTACGAGTGCGAGCATTCTGACGAGTGCTTTGACCGCGAACAGGTAAACCTTTGCGATGACGAAGACCACGATAGCAACCAAGATCCATGAGACGCTTAATTGCAAGACCAACATCACGGCGTAAATCGCCTTCTACTTTCCATTGAGTTTCCATCACTTCACGAATCTTCGCGATGTGAGTATCTGTCAAAGCATCAGTGCGAAGAGATTCTTCTAAGCCAGCTGATTCCATGATTTCATTTGCGCGAGCTTTGCCAATACCGTGGATGTACTGAAGCGCAACTACAACGCGCTTGTTACGAGGTAAATCTACACCTGCAATACGAGCCATTGCCTAACCCTGCCTTTGCTTATGCTTGGGATTTTCACAGATCACGCGCACAACGCCTTTGCGTTTGAGCACTTTACATTTGTTGCAAATTCTTTTTACTGACGCGCGAACTTTCATTAATCACTCCGCTACATTAATCAACCCGAAGCCCTGAGATTCCCTCAGTTTTTTCGGTGTTGTTTAAACGTTTTTGTTCCACAAAAACAAATTCTGGCTTGAGAAGCCGATATAGTTAACATCGGGCATAATCTAAGTCCAGAGCTTTCCTTGACAACTTCGGCACCAACTTGTTTGGCCTTAGTTGCTTCGAAGACTCTTTTGAAGCCTCTCGAAAACCTCTTTTTCAGTCCCAGTTCCTTGGATCTCAGTCAGCGCCCCCGTCTTCGAGTAATACTCCTTAACCGGAGCTGTACTCTTATCGTAGGCCTCTAAACGAGCTCTGATGACATCTTCCTGGTCATCTTTTCGCTGAACCACGGCTCCGCCGCAATTATCGCAGGCTCCAGCCTTTTTTGAAGGCTTTGAATCTACGTGATAAACCGCTCCGCATTTTTCACAAACCCTGCGGCCTGCGAGTCTTCTAGTTAGGTCCGATCTCGGTACCTCAAAAGAGACAGCTTTATCGAGCTTTAGCTTCATTCGGCTCAAAAGAGCGTCTAAGGCTTCGGCTTGCGGAACTGTTCGTGGGAAGCCATCTAAAATAAAAGACTTTCCACCTAAACCAGCTAAAACTTCTTCTACTAATCCGATCGTCACTTCATCAGGGACTAATTGTCCTTGATCCATGAACGACTTAGCTTTTACGCCAAGTGGAGTCTTCTTCGAAACCGCCTCTCGAAAGAGGTTTCCGGTGCTGATGTGTTGCATCCCCATCTGCTCAACTAAGAAAGCAGATTGAGTGCCCTTACCCGCTCCCGGAGGTCCGAAAAGAAGTAGGTTCATTAAAATTGAACCCTACGGCTGCGCACACGCGCACCCTTCATCCAAGACTCATATCGTTGAGTCATGATGAAAGAACTAATCTGACGAGTGGTATTTAACGCCACACCGACCAAGATTAGAAGACTTGTACCACCGAAGTAGAACGGAACTTTTAATTCAGCAATCAGCATCGTTGGCAGAATACAAACCGCGCTTAAGTAAATGGCGCCGCCAACATTGATTCGATCCATCACCTTGCGAATGTACGAAGACGTGCTGCTACCAGCGCGAACGCCAGGAACAAACTTCTGACCCTTTTTCAAGTTGTCAGCCATCTCATCTGGATTCATCACGATATCAACGTAGAAGAAACAGAAGAACACGATTAGCGCTACGAACATGATGTTGTAGAGCGTACCTGTAGGAGTAAGAGAATCGCGAATTGTAGCAACCCACGGAGCTTGAATGAACTGCGCCATAGTAGCTGGGAATAATAATAAGCTTGATGCGAAGATCGGCGGAATAACGCCCGATAAGTTGATCTTCATTGGCAAGTGGCTCGCTTGCACCGGCATTTGGCGAGCACCCTTTTGCGTAGAGTGAATCGGAATACGACGCTCTCCAACTTCTAAGAAGATGATCGCAGCAATTACGAGAACCATGAACACAAGAAGACCAATACCAATGAGGAAACTGATTTCTTGGTTTGCAACTAGCGCCCAAAGATTTGCTGCACCTGCCGGAATACCTGCTGCGATACCCGCGAAGATGATCATTGAAGTACCGTCACCGATACCTCTCTCACCAATTTGTTCACCAAGCCACATGATGAAACATGTGCCGGCAGTCAAAGTGATGATTGTCATTACTTGGAATGGAATGAAAGCTACATAAGGGGAAGCCACAAGCGGCATGCCGTTGTGAGCTGAGTTCATTAACCAAGAGCTAATTGCGTAACCTTGGATGACTGCGAGAACCACTGTTCCGTAACGAGTATACTGAGTGATTTTTTTGCGGCCTTGATCGCCTTCTTTTTTCAACTGCTCAAGGTAAGGAACCACTGCAGTTAAAAGCTGGAAAATGATCGAGCTAGAGATGTACGGCATGATGCCGAGAGCGAAGATCGAGAACTGGTTAAGTGCACCACCTGTGAAGGTGTTGAATAGACCTAAAATTCCACCCTGAGTTTGGAAGAAGCCTAGTACGGCTGCCCCGTTCACACCTGGAGTTGGAATATGTACGCCCAATCGGTAGATCGCTAAAATCATTAGCGTGAAACCGATTCGTTTTCTTAAGTCCTGATTTCTTGCGATGCTCTCAACTGCTGACACTCTTAGATGACCTCTACAGTACCGCCAGCTTTTTCAATTGCTGCTTTGGCGCTGTCGCTTAGTTTGTGTGCTTTAACTTTAAGTTTCTTAGTTAGCGTTCCGCCGCCAAGAATCTTGATGCGCCCGTGGCGAATTAATCCAGCTTGATCCAAAGTCTCTACTGTAACTTCACCATCGAACTGTTCAAGAGTTCCAACGTTGAACACGTCGTAACGAGTTGCGAAGTTGTGGTTATTGAAACCGAATTTTGGGAGACGGCGCATAAGTGGAGTCTGTCCACCTTCGAAGCCCCAGCGAACTCGTCCGCCAGCTCGTGCTTTTTGTCCTTTGTGACCTTTACCAGCTGTTCCACCTAAGCCCGAACCGTTTCCACGGCCGACACGCTTACGGTAACCAGTAGCACCTTTGTTTGGTTTTAATTCTGAAAGAATGCTCATACTAAATCTCCGATTACTTAAATATCTCTACTCGCAGCTACAATGATTACTGACGTAACTTAGTTACAGCCACATCAAGGAGATGCTGAATTTTTAAAATCTGACCGCGGTTAGCTGGATTATCAGCCACAGTTGACGTGCTATTTGTCTTTCGTAGACCTAAGCAACGTGCTGTCTCTTTTTGAGTTACAGTGCAACCGATTAAGCTGCGCTTTAATGTAAGTTTGAATGACTTCATAGATTACTCCACCTATTACGTTTCTGCTGAAATTTTCGTTTGGCGAAGTTGATTCAAACCATCAAGTGTCGCACGAACCGCATTGTTTGCGTTTCGTGTACCAACACACTTAGTAAGAATGTCTTTTACGCCTACTGATTCTAAAACCGCACGAACCGCACCACCCGCGATCACACCAGTACCTGGTGCTGCTGGGCGCATGATAACTTTTGCTGCTCCGAAACGACCGATGACTTCGTGAGAGATCGTACGACCTTCAGTCAACGTTACGTTACGGAATGCTTTCTTAGCACTTCGGCTTGCTTTACCAATTGCTTCTGGAACTTCACCAGCTTTGCCAGTGCCGAATCCAACTTCGCCCGTCTTATTTCCCACTACAACTAGTGCAGCGAAAGAGAAGCGGCGACCACCCTTAACAACTTTAGCAACGCGACGAATAGCGATTACGCGCTCTTCGAATTCTGAATTTGATTGCTC
>JAYSYM010000166.1:0-1944 GCA_043727635.1 Bdellovibrionales bacterium
TTTTGCCGAGCCACTAATTACCACTTGTCCCGGAGCATTGAAGTTCGCAGGCTCCATAGGCCTTAAGCCTGTCTGCTTTTCAGCCCAAGTACAAAGAGCCACCACGTCCGCATCTTCTAACCCCAGTACCGCGAGCATAGCTCCGTCACCAACCGGCACGGCCTTTTGCATCGCCTGTCCGCGCAGACGCACAGCCCGAAGGGCATCTGAAAATTTTAAAGTGTTCGCAGTACAAAGCGCCGCATACTCTCCGATTGAGTGTCCTGCAGCAGTGCCAAATTTTATTCCTGTCGTCTCGATGACCGCATCGAAAGTAATTTTTGAAACTAAAAGTAGGGCAGGTTGAGTATTCTCAGTTAGACCCAAATCTGAGTCGGGCCCATCAAAGCATAACTTTTTGAAATTCTGCCCAAGAGCATCACTCGTTTCTTCAAACGACTCTTTTGCCGATTTGAAATTGTCGTAAACGAATCGACCCATGCCGACTGCTTGACTACCTTGTCCTGGAAAAAGCGCTGCCCACATTAGTTAATACCTCAACAAAACGCTACCGCTCGTAAGCCCAGCGCCAAATGCTGTTAAGAGAACATTGTTTCCGCGTTGTATTCTTCCATCGCGAACCGCTTGGTCAAACGCGACCGGAATAGTTGCAGCAGAAGTGTTACCTGTGTTTTGAACGTTCACTATGGCTCGCTCGAGTGGAAGACCGAAGTAACTAGCTACGGCTTCAATGATACGAAGATTAGCTTGGTGAGGAATGAGCCAGTTTACTTCGTCGATTGTCATGCCGGTATTTTTCAGAGCGTCCTGACAAGTTTGAACCATCGTTCGAACCGCGTTCTTAAAAATCTCGCGACCCTTCATCGACATCCAGTGTTCGCCTTTTTCACGATTCACTTTCGCAATCGGATTTCTTGATCCACCAGCGGTGAGTTGAAGTAGTTCAGCCAAAGTTCCATCGGCCTGGATAATTGTACTTAGAATATGTGAATCGCTGCCAGTTTCGGCGCGACTGAAAACCATTGCACCAGCGGCGTCGCCAAACAAAATACAAGTCTCACGGTCTTGGTAATTGATGAACCGAGAAAGAATCTCGACACCAACAACTAGTACGTGTTTATAAAGGCCCGCTTTTATAAACTGATCAGCGATAGTTGTTCCGTAAAGAAATCCAGAACACGCAGCATTGATGTCAAAAGCCATTACGGTTCGCGCTCCGAGTTTCGCTTGAAGAATGCACGCAGTGCTCGGCATCTGCTGATCAGGCGTAACTGTCGCGACTAAAATCATGTCGATATCAGTCGCTGTTAATCCAGCAGCTTCAATCGCACGACGAGCAGCATTGAGTGCAAGATCACTTGTGATCTCATCATCTCCAGCAATATGTCGTTGTTTGATTCCGGTTCTTTCAGTGATCCATTGATCGTTGGTATCAACGATTTTTTCGAGATCCTGATTGGTGAGAACTTTTTTTGGAAGGTATGATCCCGTACCTGAGATACGGGTCTTAAACAATACTTGCGTTGTTGGTGCCGTCATTCCATGACCTCTAGTTGTCGTTAACTCAATTAAACTCGCACATTCTATGCAAGGTCTAGCGCTTACGCGCGAGCTGCAACGACTGATTTACCTTTGTAGTAACCGCATGATTTACAAACATGATGAGGCTTCACTAGAGATGAACAGTTCACGCACTTAATCGTAGTCATTGGAACTAGGAAGTCGTGTGAACGGCGCATGTCGCGCTTTGATCGTGTGGTATGTTTCTTCGGTGTAGTCATTTCGGCCCCTTAAATTTAACAGCTCTCTAAAATACAGGCTCGACCGCGACTGCAGTTAAGCGCTGCTTCAAATGCTCAAAGTAAGCGCAAAATCTATAGAATTCGGAATTTAAAGGCAAGCAAAAGCTGAAGATAATTAGGTACCCGGTTCCTTTTGGGAAAG
>JAYSYM010000167.1:0-1944 GCA_043727635.1 Bdellovibrionales bacterium
GTGCCATTCAGTGCGCTCTTGTTTTTTTCCTTCGCGATCTACCCAGTTTTCTGAAGTAGCAACGCTAAGACGAGCAACTTGTTGGCCACTGCCAACAGTTTTGATTTCTGGATCAGTACCGAGACGACCCACGATGATAACTTTATTAACTCCTGACATCAGAACCTCCTTAAAGGTTTTTGCTAACCCCGAGTACAATTAAAAAATCTCGAGGCGTAATGGTTAAAAAATATGCTCTGAAGACTGGAAAAAGCGTAACTCAAAAGCGAGGCTAAGGTCTAGCTTTAGTTAGCTGAGATTCTTGGGGGCGTGTAAACGTTGGGAGCTTGAACTCGAAATGCGTATTTGAACCCAGATGGAGTGGCAGTTTTGTAAGCATCGGCCATGATTAAAAACAAACTCGCGCGTTTCTGGAAATTCGTGCTCACGTTGAGAGCAACTTGAAAATTATACGAACCAAATTCTGGAACGATTCCATCTGGCTGTCTTCGTAAATTCATTCCGATGTCGCCACTAACACTGCCGTTAAGTTCATCACCCTCATCGCCCAACTGAAGTTGTTCGAACGCGAGGCGACCGTCTTTTAAGACGCCTTTGCCGATCACTTGTGCGAGGCGAACTTCAGGAATTTGGATTGGGCCTAAGCCGACGTCGATAGCGCGGGCAGGGTAAATGAATTTGTTCACTCGCATGTTCACTGAACCATTCGGTTGATCGTCGAATGCTGGGTCGACGACTAAACCAGTCGATAAATCGAGCGCACCTTGCAAGCGAAGATCGCCCATGTTCATCCCGCGCATAAATTCACTTAGCGCATTTAATGCGATTTGCTCGGCCGCTACTTGAATCTCTTGTCGCTCATTGCCAGCTTTTGTTTTTCCGGCAGGCGAAACTGAGAGATCGACGTTGCCACGGAAAATATCTTCAGCCCGAGCCGAGAAACTTGGATTCATAGTGATCAAGCTAAGAAGCGATGGAGAAACTGCGATAGAGCCAGCTTGGATCGATGGCATCGAAGGAGTTTCAAGAACTACATTCTCCATCTTCGCGCCCAAACCAGGCGATACCGATAATTTTAAACTGTCGGCTTGGATATAAACTTGATTGTTCGTAGCTTCCGCGACTTTCACTGTCATCAAGTCAGCAAGATCAGAGTAAGGAAAAATTAACAGAGCAAAGACAATCGTAAAGAAGATGACCGCAACAATCTTTAGTTTGTGAAATCGAAATACGTTTTGAATTGCGTTCAGTACACCTCGCAACATTATTCGTCTCCCGATTCTTCGTCTTCTGTGCCGGCAGGCTTGCTGCGTTTTGCAGGAGCCCCTCGCTTACCCGGAACCGCTTTCACGTCGGCAGGAGGAGCAGGAAGTGAGAAGCTGATAATCCGGTAGACCGCATCGAAGTAATGCGGATCAGGTGAACTTGCCGTCACCGTGAGGCCCGTCATCTTAAGGCCCGTCTGCAACGTTAAAAGCTGATAACCGATTTCAATGACTTGTCGTACGTTTAATTTTCGAAGAGTAACTTCAATGCCTCTTTGCTGAACCGCTTTTGGTACGCCTGGGATTCCAGGGCCGCCAAGTGCATTGTCGACAGGAACTACTTTTTCGATTTGTTCAGCTTGCAAAGATAATGTCTGCAGTCTTGCTTGAGCGCTACTTGCCAGTGCATTCGGATCGACTTGCGGAGGAGCACCTTCGAGTGCTGCGCTCGCGCGACTAACGCGATAGAGATCACGCAAGATAATCTTGTTAGCTTCAAAGTCTAAAATTGATTGTTGCGAGCTAGAGATATAGCTCCAAGGGATCATGAGAGTGAAGAAGGCAAGCAGTACGCTACTGATAACTAAAACGATCTTTTGAGAAGTTGGATTTAAGTCAGCATATTTTTCGTGAAGCTGAATAAAAATAGAACTCTCTTGAATGCGAGACCAGTAGCCTT
>JAYSYM010000168.1:0-1939 GCA_043727635.1 Bdellovibrionales bacterium
ACATACTCCCCAACATAACCGTAGCCACCAAGAACTTGAATCGCACGATCCGCGATATTCTTAGCCCACGTCGACGAAACTAATTTCACGCCGTCTGAGTCGAGGCGATTGCCACCCTTAGTGAGATCGAGTCTACGAGCGACGTCATAAACGTATGCGCGACATGCTTGATACTCAGAGAAGCTCTCACCAATGTGACGTTGAATTTGGCCGAAGCGATTGAGTGGCTGTTTAAACGAAGTTCGCTCGGCAGCGTAGCGATTCATAACTTCAAGCGAACGACGAGCAATACCGATGCTCATTGCCGCAAGCGTTACGCGCTCGATCTCAAGATTGCGCATCATGTGATGAACGGCTGAACCCTCGTCCCCTACTAGCCGGTTTTTGGGAATACGACAGTTGTTGAAAACAAGCTCTGCCGTGTTCGAAGCGCGCATTCCAGTTTTATCGCGAATCTTCTGACCAACTTCGTAGCCTGGATCACCTTTTAAAACGATGAACGTTGAAATCTGCGGCTTCCCGTTTTTCTCACCAGTCTTTGCATACAGCCAAACTAAATCGGCCGGAGTACCAGCATCATCGATGCAACCATTGGTGATCCACATCTTCTGACCATTGATAACGTAGTGATCACCTTCGAGTTTCGCAGTAGTTTCCATACCCATGACATCGGTCCCAACTGCGGGCTCCGACATCGCCATTGCTCCAACATGTTCGCCAGTGCAAAGACGCGGAAGATAAGTTTTTTTCTGCTCTTCACTTCCGTTCACAGCCAAGTTGTTCACTGAAAGCATTGAGTGAGCGAGGTACGCAAGTGCAAAGCCCGGATCAGAAGCTGACAATTCTTCGTGAACGATAACGGCTGCGACTGCATCCATCGCCGAACCGCCGTATGCTTCAGGAACAGTAATTCCTAAAAGCCCAAGCTCCCCAAGTTTTCTAAAAAGCGGAAGATTGAACATTTCTTTTCGATCATGTTCAAGCGCTTGCGGCTCAACTTCAGTTTGAACGAACGCGCGCACAGTCTCGCGAAGCATCTTATGTTCATCACTTGGATTATAGAGGTCAAAATTACGCCACTCGTTCATAGACTCCCCAAAAGGTAGGCCGTAGCTTTTCTCAACGCACCTGCGCTACCATCTGGTAGCAGCTACCCTTGGGCGTGGGCAATAAAAAAGCGCGGCTAGTGCGTACTCCCGTCGCCTAAGCCGCGCTGTTGATTTAGCTTCCTAAAGCTGTGAGGGCAGCTTTAAGAGACCTTTCACAAAGTTAAGAACACCCCATCGAGTTGCCGCAATTGAGGCAGCGATAACAGCTGCCGTTGCGAACCGTCACGTGCCCGCAGGTGCTGCACATTGGAGCGTCGCCCATTAACCGCGAAAGCTGAGCATCCATCTCCTTGATGTGCTCATTGGCCTTCTCAGGTAACGAAGCTTTTTCGACCGACAGATGCATTTGCAAATCTTCTGCCGCTGGTTTCACATGAACGAAATCAGTTTTTCCTAAATATTCCATTCCCAAAACTCTGAACACGAAATCTAAAATTGAAGTCGCCGTTTTTATATTCGGATGATCAACAAGTCCTGCCGGTTCAAAACGCGTGAACGTAAATTTATCGACGTAATCTTCGAGCGGAACTCCGTACTGAAGTCCCATCGAAACTGAAATCGCAAAACAGTTTAGAAGGGAGCGTAACGTCGCACCCTCTTTGTGCATATCAATGAAGATTTCGCCGATGCGACCGTCATCGTACTCACCCGTTCGTAAGAAAATCTTTTGACCGCCAACAGTCGCTTCGATCGTTAGACCACGGCGCTTTTGCGGAAGTCTCCGTTTACGAGCAGGAGCTAAGCCAACTGCTCTTGCAACAGCTTCTTCAAGATCCTTCTGCGTATATTGGAGGGGCTCACCGAGTTCGTTCGTCTGTTGTGTTCTTTGC
>JAYSYM010000169.1:0-6083 GCA_043727635.1 Bdellovibrionales bacterium
ACGCCTTCGATATTAACCGCTTTCTTTGCAACTGCTGTCTTCTTAGTAGAGAGGAGCAATTGGAAAGGAATCTTCTGCTCTTTAAGTTCTTTAACGTCAGCAGCTTCTACGCGCTTAGTGTCTTCGCGGAAGACGAGGTTAAGAGTTTCGTTTTCCCATGCGAAAACACGAACTACTTGGCCATTCTTATTTTCTAAAACGTATTTAGACTGTGCCATACTCTGTTACTCCGCCACTTGTTTGTTCTGTGGCTTAGCTTTCGCTAAATCTTGTTTCAAACGATCTTTAAAGTCTTTTCTTCCGCCAACGATGTCATTCAAAGTCTTTTCATTTTCTACGGCACTTACTGCGCCGCCAGCGATTTGGTATTTACCGTTCACTGTTGCTCCGGTGAAATTGGCTTCTTGAGTAAGCTTCTTCTTAGGAGCCTTTGTTGCTTTACTTTTTGTGGTCGCACTTGCTGTGTTTTTGGCGCTGGTTGCGCCGGCTGATGCGCTAACTACTACTACCGTTAGAACTAAAATTATGTTTCGCATTACATTCTCCCCTTTAGCATTGAGAGACGACCGTCGAGGTAAGCGACCATCGTTTCTCTGCCCGCCTTCGCCTCAAGTTCTTTCAAACGAGAAACTGCAGAGGCATTGAATGGCTCGCGCTGAGCATCTTTACGAGCGTCAGCTAGTTCACGAGTCGAAATTTGATTTGATTTTGCATTAAGAGCAGAAGCTAACTGAGCTTTTTCAGAACTTGGCGCAAGAGCTTGAAGTGATTTGATTCGTGCGGCAAGTGGCTTACGGAACTGAACAGGAGTTTCAGCGTAACCTTCAGTCACGATGTCTAACGATTGTGAATTCCACAGTTGTTCTGCGCGTTCGTTCAAGATCTGCGCGTTTCTTGCGAATGGAGCTGCTTTAGATGCGACCGCTGCCTGATACTGAGCTCTCTGTTGAGGCTTAAGTCGGCGCGGAATTGGAAGATTCATAATTTCGTTATAAAGACGCTGATTTTCTTGAGCTAAACCAGTGATTGCGAGAGTTTCTGCTGACCAGTCGCGAAGTTGAGTCGCTTCTATTGCTAGTTTATCGAGGCGACTTACTAAGTTCATTCGAGTTTGAAGTGAGCTGCCAAGTACTGCATCAGATGAAGCTCTAAGTGCATGGCGAGAAAGTTCTTTTTTAGCCTGAGCGATTTCTTCTACTAACTGAAGACCTGCGAATGTTCTAGCTGCTTCAGTTCTGCGAAGTTTTGACTGAAGAAGAGTTTTCTCGGCGAATCGAGTGTCTGAAGTTCTTGCGTAGATTTCGAGGGCTAATTGGGCAGCAAGTTCAGGCTGTAATTGGCTAGCGTGTTTTTGGAACTCTGCTTTAGGGTTACTAGCGCGGCGAATTTTTTTAGTTCGAAGTAGAGTTGCTTCTGATCCGCGAGGCTGAAGTTTTAAGTAGTTGTCTTCGTGGCGCGAAGGATTCATTCCACCAAGGTCAGCTAAGACAGCAAGTCTGAGAGAGTGTTGAGCTTGTTGACTTCTAGATGCATCGATTTGCGAAACGATTTGGTAAGCTTTTTCGAAGTTAAAGCTCATCTCGTAAGCCCAAGCCATTTTTCCAACTGCGAACGACTTATCTGCCGCACCCACTCCTCTGATAGAAGCTAATTTGCTGGAAGCTGCGATAATTTGACCGAGGTCGTTAGCTTTTTCTGCTAGAGAGATTTGAAGTTTTAAGTTTGCTACAACTTCTTGATCACTTGCGCCGGCTAATGGAACAGCTTGTAAGCGCTTTAGACCTTGAGAAGCGTCTGCTTGAGACAAATTAGGAGTCTTTGAAATTCTGATTACTTGGTTCGTAACTGACGTTCGAGCGATCTTTAAGTACTGAGAGCTTTGTGAAGGGAATGCTTTTGCGTACTCAACTGCGAACTTCTCGATTTTCGGCTCATCTTTTATTGTAACTAGGCCATCGAGAGAAAGATCAGCTGCTTTTGTGCAAAGAGAGTTCGAGCAAGGTTTGACTAAAGCGAGGTTGTGGAAGGCTTCAACAGCTGAAGCAACCTTATTGGCTTCGTAATCGATGTAAGCAAGTTGGTATTTTACTTCCCAAGCTTTTGCGCCTGCTGGGTTAAGGCTCAAGTAGTTATTGTAAGCAGAGATTCGAGCTTGTGAGTTTTTAGTTGTTTCAGCGATTTCGATTTCAGATAAAAGTGCCGCTTCGAAGATTGATTGAGTAGCTAAACGTTCTTTTTCTGTTTTACCGCTGGTAATTGTTTTGGCCAATTTGCTGTGCGCAAGTTGCGAAGCATTTCGGTAAAGAGCGATGGCTTCTTGGTTCTTCTTCAGTTTGGCCGCTAAGTTTGCAGCCCAGAAAATCATCTCTAAATCATCTGACTTCATCTTGAGGTATGCAGTGTAACCTTGAAGAAGTTGTGTGCTTGGGCTTTTCTTTTCGATCTTTGCCCAGTCACCGATTAGCTTGCGAGTATTTTCTAAAACTGTTTGGCACAAAGCAGAGTTACAATTTGCTGCTAAGAATTCCTGAGCTAATCCAGTAAGCGATTGAACCGCTTGGTCTCTGTTTCCGCTCTCAACATGAAGTCTTGAGATTCGCGCGTAAGCTTCTAGGCGCTCTTCTTTATTCGGTTCAAGTTCTAAGTAAGCTGACCATGCTAGTAAACTTGCTTTTTTGTTTCCGAGGCGATCAGTTTCAGTCGCAAGGTATTCAACGTTACCCTTTTGAGTTAATTCAGGGCTAAGAGCCTTTAGTTCGTTAATTTCTTTTTGAGTAACAGTTCCACGAGCAAAGAAAGTAGCTAAGTCGCGAGAGACGTCTTCTTGGAAGCTTGCATCGAAGACTGAGCCTTCGGCAGTTTCACGAGTCATCAATTCAGGAGTCGACAATACTTTTTTAAGTTGAGCTGTAGCTTCAGAAGTTTGACCAAGGTTTAACTTACACCATGCGATTCGGTAAGTGATTGAACCCTTCATGCCCGCAGACGAGAGTTTGAATGCTTTTTCGTAGAGGTCTTTAGATTTCGAGAATTGACCTTTTTGGAAGTTGTAATCACCTAATTTTGCGTAGCTACCAGCGATCGTCTTTTGAGAGTATTTGCCTTTTGGAGAACTGATCACTTGTTCGTAAATTTTTGCGGCTTTGTCGTTTTGAATGAGAAGCTCGTTTAAATGAGCCATTTGCATCAACACGGCACCTTTATCTACCAATGCACCGGTGTTTTGATTTGCGAAGGCACTTTCGTAAAGGCTTAAAGCTTCTTTGCGGTCTTCGCGGGCTTGTTTGCAGTTATCGCAATTGGCTTCAACTTCTTGGATCACTTTTAATCGTGCTCGCTCAGCTAACACGTCAGCTAGGCGAAGTTGAAT
Organism: Bdellovibrionales bacterium; assembly: GCA_043727635.1. Taxonomy (GTDB): domain Bacteria; phylum Bdellovibrionota; class Bdellovibrionia; order Bdellovibrionales; family JAMPXM01; genus JAYSYM01. The sequence continues at coordinate 3,371 of JAYSYM010000169.1, forward strand.
CGGCGCTCGAGCTACGTCTTTTAAATCATTGCTCAACACTGAGCGAAGTTTTTCAACTACAAGAGAGTGAGTTTCAAGGTCCATCTTCTCTGGATTTTGCTCGCCAGCGTTCACCACGCCAGAGAAAGTGAGTTGCGCTGCAATTAGAACTGTAGTGATCATTAATTGGCGCAACATACTCTTAACCCTCTTCCTGAATCACAGCGAATTTAAATTGATTAAATCCACTGATCGAACCAGCACGAATCACTGGTGTAAGTTGAGAGAAATCGAGCTGTCTATTTGCCTGGATGACTAAAGACGCTTGTGGCTGAAGTGAACTAGGAACGAAATTTATTCGGATTTGGCGAAGGGCTTCAGCAATCTGAGAAAGTGCTAGCTGTTTTCCCTCTACAAAGTACTTACCGTCTTCTACGCGGATGATTGTTCCTGCGTCGATCGGCTGAGCTTGAGTTGCAATCGGAAGGTTCTTCTCGTCAGCATTCAATTGAAGCTGAGAAGGGGTTCCAGTACCTGCAACTAATAAATAGAGAAGGATAATTGTGAAGGCATCAACTAGCGAAGTTAAAACAAGAACCTGCGCTAAAGACTTTTTGCCTTTTTTCTTCGTTGGCTTAAGCACTGAAGCTTGAAGCAACGGAGAGTTTCGAGAGTTTGTATTAGCTTTGTTTCCAAGCATAAGTTTTTCGATCCACTTTATTAAAGTGGGGCGATCCCCACTTCTGAAATCTTATGTTTCTTCAATCGATCCATAAGAGTGATTACATCGCCGTAAGCGACTTGCGCTTTCGGCATTACAAGTGCGGTCTTAAGGTCTGGCAGACGAGTGTTCATCTGCGCTGCGATCTTTTCGATCTGAGCGAAATCAATTTTTCCAGCACTACTCGCGTGAACATTGATCTTGTTATACGAAGCTGGCATTTGCGGAGCGTCTTTCACTGACAATTCAACTGAACCATCGCCATCAACGATCACCCAAAGAGATGATGCTGATTGATTTGACCGAGAAGATTCTTGTCCGAGCCCCTGCTCTACATTCAATGTTCCGACGCTTGTCCATACTGCCGTCAGCATTAAGAAACAGATGCAGCATGAAAGCATCGAAATGAACGGAAGCAAATCTAGCTCGAAGTTCAAATCTTTTTTGTCGTTACTCATAAAGTTCCCGCTTTCAATTTCGCTAACTCAACCAACTGACTAATTAAGAAGACTTCTTTTTCGAAGATGAGCCAGAACCAGAACCAGAACCCGCAACTGACTCGTAGCTAAAGCCAAGCAAGATATAAAGTTTCAATGCAGCTTTCTGAAGATCTTCACTTAACTGGTTAGAACGGTTCATCAATACTGCGTACATGATCAAAGCTGGAAGAGCTGTGATGAGGCCGTATGCTGTCGCATACATCGCTTCAGCAACACCTTGTGAAAGCAACGCTGCCTTCTCAACTGGATTAGCAGCTGATACTGATGTGAACGCGCGGATTAGACCGACAATCGTTCCCAAAAGACCAAGTAATGTTCCGATGTTACCCAACATTGCCAAGAAACCAGTGCGCTTTTCAAGGCGTGTAGTCTCTTCTATTAGAACTTCGTCCATTCTAAGTTGGATCTCTTCTTTTCCACCGTGATCAAGTGCTGCTTGCGCGCCTGCTTGTGCAACAACTGCGATCGGTGTTCCTTTGCCCATCGCCTGAGCTCTACTAATAACGCGATCTAGCTGACCTTTTCTGATATCAGCTTCAAACGCTTGAGCGATTTGTTTTTGATTCAATTGACGTGACATGAACAACGCATAAACACGCTCAGCAATGATTGCGAGCGATGTGATCTGCGCAGCCATAATAAGCCACATCCAAATTCCACCTTCTGAGAACGCCTGAGAAATACTTGTAACCATGCTCATAAAAACTCCCGACCTGCTGTTGAGGTCAAAATCATCGGCCCACTTTGGAGCCAAATTTTGTCACCGACACTTCGGTTTCCAACCGGATACTCGCAACATTCAGACCACCCGCCGCGAGGTCGCGGCTTCGAAATGGAGCAAAGTGATGTGTAACTGATTCAGTTTCGATGACACTCTTGGGCATCGCACAACGCGTCTTAACCCAATGTTGGTGCGGATTTGCGGGCGTTTACCTAGGGGAAATGTTGCGATTCATACAAGACTGTCCAGCATTTAGACGAGCCTGTACTACTTGCGATCAGTGCATCTGCAGAGGGTTTTGCGATTCTTTTTCTTCGAGAGCTGTACTCTCCGCTGGAGGAGGCGCTAACAGAATTCGCAGGTCATCTGGCAGCTCTTCTGCGAAACGTTCCATTTCTACTTGCCCGCAGCAAGTGTGCATCCCATCCCAAAACTGTCGTATCACTTCGATGGCATGCTCGGGGTCGAGGTTAAAGCGCGCAACAATTTCTCCTACCAAGAAGTCCGCTGAGATATTTTGATCGGGACCAGCTGGTAAATCTTCAAGGCGAGAACGAAGTCTCTCAGGCAGCGGTTTTAAAAATCGTTCAGCAAGGCTGTAGTGAACGCTCCTTACAAGAGAACTCATGACTATCGTGAGCATCGATAAAGTTGCCGCGCGACTAAGTCCACTTCGCTCTTCAATTTTTTCGATGAAGTTTTTAATCTCTGTTTCGGCTTCGATCTCAGACTCACGAAGCGGCTGAATGAAGTGTTGTTTGTGGAGCATCTGCGCTCTAACTATGTCGGCTA
>JAYSYM010000170.1:0-6081 GCA_043727635.1 Bdellovibrionales bacterium
TAAAATTATTTAAAGCTAAAAAAGCTCACGTCGGCATTGAGTTGCTGCGAACCACAGGGCTCTTACATCAAATTGTTCCTGGTTTTTTAATGCCGCCTGATCGCTGGCAGACAATGCTTAAGCGCATTGAGAGTTCACCACCAGTCCCAGCAGTTCGCCTTTGTTTATTCTTGCTTGAGTGGTGGCGAGAGCTCGAAGAAATCGATCGCGAACAGGTGATTGGTGATTGGCTTCGTGACTCGAAATTTTCGAGCGCTGAGATCGATCAAACATTATGGGTCTTGAAGTCAGAAAAGATTTTCTCAAACCCGCGCGCAGCTGAGCTGCACACTCTCATTCGTACACTCTCAGACAGCGCAGCAGGTGTTGCTGGCTTCGTGTTTGAGATCGACAGCGCAATTGGTAAGGGCACCTCTCAAGAGCAGGCTAAAGAGCGACTACAGTACATTCAGGAAATTTATCTGCAGTACTTGGAACCAGATGGAACCCTCCCGAAGCGTTGGGTGACGGGTGCTGATTTGCAAACCTTAGGTGTGAGGCCGGGCCCTGATTTTGGAGTTTTGCTCCAAAAAGTTTACGACCTTCAGCTCGAGAAAAAAATCTTAAGCCGTGATGAAGCGATCAATTGGGTTAAATTAGAAGTCGAAAAGCGTAAGTTCGAAACCGAGAACTAGTGTCTGTTAGTTTCTTTGGTGGTTTCTTTAGTATCAGTGATCGATTGTTGGTTGGCGTTCTGCGCAGGGCGCACTTCTTTTGCCTGACCTTTATGGAATCGGAAATCGTAGTTAGGATTGTTGCGCAAGCGATCGTCCCACTCTTTCCATTTGCTCTCTGGAAGATGGTGGCGCACTTCACCTTTGCTATCGAAAATGTCTGCTTCTTTTCCGAATAAGAAATTTCCGAGCGATTTAAGCAATCCCATGTGATTCTCCAGGCCAAAATGTAGCGGGAATTTGACCTACGAGCAACGAACGTTTGCGCAGATATCGATAATCGCTAAACCGTCGTCTTCACCTAGTTGGCGCCCGAAGCGCGAGCGGTGGATCTGAGCTCGTTTATCGTAACATTTAGTAGCTGCGTCTTCGAAAGCTTCAGAAGAGCTCGAACCAATACCAACAACAGTGCCGATATCGCTCATCTTCACTTCGCATGTTTCTTTGGCCTGTGCGATCGAAGACATCAAAGTTAGAACTGAAAGAATAAGAACTAGTTTCATAAACACCCCTTAACCGTAAAACAACCAGTCAACCTTGCCTCTCACTAATGCAAGCGGCGGACCCATTAGCAATTGTTTGGGTAACGCTAGAACTACTCGAAATACTTGAGCAATCTCATAACAAGACACTTTCAAAAGTTGGTCATTTAAAGCATTTTACGAGGGTTGTAAATTCCTACGTAGGCGGCTGATTAGTTCATAGACACTCACTTAATGTAGTACTTGAGGTTGCTAGCTTAAGCCTTTGATTCTAAAACGGAGCAATGAGGTACACCGATCTTCTCCCATTGTGGGCACAGCCGGTTTTTCGCGAAGCCGGATTAGAGCTAAATTTTGAAGAGCGAGAGATGAATTGCTCTGCGTGCACGCTCTATTCTGCGAAGGTTAAGTGTTGCACTTTCTTTCCGAATCTTTCGAACTTTGCGGCTGGCATCGAGCTCTCTAAAAATCCATTAAATTTCGAAAAGGTACTTAGCGACCCGGCGCTTGCGCTGCCGCTCGGAATCTTCGCTCCTGAGTCGTACAAAGAGAAATACTCGTCGGCTGAATTTGGCACTAATGAAGATTTACTTTGTCCTCACTTCGATCGGGCGGCGCAGAATTGCGGGATTTGGTCGTCGCGCCCCTCATCGTGCGTCCGCTTTGTTTGTAAGAGTTCGCTTGGGAGTGTCGGGCAGGAGATTTGGGAGCGAACCGAATCGGCGCTTAGCGCGCTCGAGGTTAACCTTGCTTATGAAGCGGCACTTCAACTTGGGTTAGTAAATTATGAAATCGCCGCCGACAGGTGGACTGTTTCGCCTGAAGAGAAGAAGAAATTTTATATCGCCGCTGCAAACTTCGTTAATTCGTTGTCAGCTTCAGAGAAAATTGATCTTGCAGGAGAACAGTTCGCTCTTGCGAGCTCACAAATTCTAGCCCTGCGGGCCGTTTCTAGCGATGTAGCCCTGCGGGCGGCTTTGTGATAGCTTCGCTATCATGAGTCGAATCGAGCAACGGCAGATCAAAATCGTCGATGAGTTTGCGAGCTTTACCAATTGGGAAGATCGTTACAAACGCATCATCGAACGCGGAAAAAAATCTCCCAACTTAAATGACGCAGAAAAAATCGAAGATGCAAAAGTTCGCGGCTGCCAATCACAAGTGTGGCTGCACGCAAAACTTTCGCCAAACGGGGAGATTGAATTTACCGGCGACAGCGACGCAATGATCGTCAAAGGTCTCGTTTCAATTTTGATCGAAGTTTATACGCACACAACTCCCGACGAAATTTTAAATGCTTCGCCCGAGTTTCTGAAAAAATTAGGATTTGATACGCAGCTGAGCCCGAGTCGCGCGAATGGGTTGTATGCGATGCTGAAGCAGATTTTGTATTACGCCACTGCGTTCAAAGCGCTCGCGAACATGAAGCGCTAGCTCGGAAAGTGATAACTGCATAGGCTGAGCGTGCTTATAGGCAGCGGCAGCATTTTAGTGCCTGAATAAAGTTCAAGGTCCTGTGCTTTTCGAATGCGATTTGATATTAGAACTTCATGAATATGAAAAAGCTTTTCTTAGTATCTAGCTTGATATTTTTGGGTGCCATCGGTTGTGTCCAGCGCAACTGTTATTTGAAACAACATGACGTCGCTAATCTAAGATCGTCTTCGTTCGAGAGTGCGCAACTCACGTTTTGTTACGGTGGTACAAGCCCAGGCAAAAAAACTGCCAAGGTCTCGTCGCGCGGGAGTGCGATTGAATTAAACGCCTATAATGCCGATAATCGAAAATCGCGAATTGATGGATCGTGCGAGGACAATCATTTAGTACGTGATGAGTACACTTATGTACCTGTTGCGCTTACAAGTGAGAGTTTTAATGACGCAAAACTTTGCTACTTCGACGCGGAAAAAACATCAGTAGCAATCGTTGACCCTACCGAGTCTTGTCCGTCTGGCTCAGTCGAACAAACTGAACCCGTTGATGACTGCTTGGCACCCTTTTAGGTTCCGTTCATTCATCGAATCAATTGCGATCAAATCCTAGGATTTTTCCGCGCAGCGCGGAAATAATCTAGAATTAACGTCACCCGATAGGCTGACGAAACTCAGAGTGGCATCTGAAGAGTCCACTCTGTAGAGGATCTGTATGAGTTTCCGCGCCAGCGCGGGAAAACCACCATTACATTTTCAAGGTAGTATGAATTTTCGAAACATCGTCGTTCTCATCGAGAGCTTCTAAGAAATCGATCACTTCTTTTTGCTGATCTTCGGTAATGTCAGTTGTATTCTTCGCTTTGTAAGACAATTCGGCTTTAGTGATTTTCCAGCCACGATCTTTCAAAACTGTTTCGATAGTTTTTAAGTCTTCGGGGTTTCCGTAAAAACCGAAAGTTCCATCTTCGTAATCTTCAACATCGTTGGCGCCAGCTTCGATGGCTTCGGTCTCAGCGTCCTCAACTTTGCCTTTGGTGAAAGTACCTTCAACTAACGAGACTCGGTCAAACATCCAGCCGACTGAGCCCATTTCTCCGAGTTGACCTTTGTTTTTATTGAAGATCGTTCGGACGTCACTTGCGGTGCGATTTCGGTTATCAGTTTGGCATTCGACGATGAGAGCTACGCGGTGAGGAGCAAATCCTTCGTAAGTGATCTCTTCGATTTGTGCAGCGTCGGCATCAAGGCCCGCACCTTTGCGAATCGCGCGCTCGATTGTATCTTTCGGGCAAGAAGCTTCTCGTGCTGTTTCGATAGCGGTTCTTAAGCGAGAGTTCGTATCGGGATCAGGTCCGCCAAGTTTTGCCGCGACTTGAATCTCGCGTGCAACCTTTGTGATGGCTGCGCCTTTTGCTTTATTCTTTTCCCCGATACCTGCGTTTTTCCACGATTTTCCCATGCGTGAGAGAGTAAAACTTGATAACTTCTCTGTCCAGTGATGGATGCTTTGAAAGTCTTTGAAACAAGTAATGTGTATAGTAAATTAGCAGCGCTCGAATCGAGCTGCCATGCTGCCTTGTCTCTGACTTCGCGCGTAGAGGTGCTGACCACTGCTCGCGATGAGGAGATTCGCGATTTTTGGCGAATGCCTCCCAAGATTGGATTCTCGAAGCCGGAAGGTCAGGCGCGATTACTCCACGACCTAGCTAATATTGAACTTCAAGCAACCGAGCTAGCTCTGCGAAGCCTCTGCGAGTTTCCGGAAGCTCCGCGAGAGCTTCGGGAAGAATTATGTGCGCTCGCGATTGATGAAGGTCGGCACTTAAAGCTTTGCTTGAACGGATTAGATGATCTTGGTTTCAAGTGGGGAGACTGGCCGATTCACCTGAATCTTTGGGACGCAGTTTCTAATGAAGACACTTTGCTAGATCGGTTGGTGATTGTTCACCGATATCTCGAAGGAGCTGGGCTAGATGCTGGACGGGGAGTTCTCAATCGGCTGACAAGCTCTGATGCTAAAGTTGTTCACTCGATCGTCGATGTGATTATGCGAGAAGAAATCGGGCACGTAGCGTTCGGTAGCAAGTGGTACCACCAAATTTGTCGCGAGCAAAAACTTGATATTGAAACTGACTTCCGTGAGCGAATCGAAAAAGTCGTTCGGAGAAATCCTAAAAAAGAAAATATGGCTTACGATCTTCGTAAAGAAGCCGGCTTCTTAGATGTGGAACTTAAAGTTATAGAAGAACTTCGCGAAAAATATTGGACACTCAAGATTAAAAATTAAAAACTTTCGCCGTCTTCTAAAAAGCGCCACATACCTTCAGGCAAACGGCCGAGCATCACTCCACCAATACGCACTCGCTTGAGGCCGACAACTTTTAGATTAACAGCTTCACACATTTTACGGATCTGACGTTTCTTTCCTTCTTTGAGCACGAAGCGTAATTGATCTTCGTTGATCCATTCGACTTTTGCGCGCTTAAGCGGAACGCCGTCGATAGAAAGTCCGTGATTCAGAAGTTTTAAGTCGTCTTTTGAAAGCTCGCCTTGAACGCGCACCATATATTCTTTTTCGACGTCAGAGTTTTCGCCGATGAGTTGTTTTGCAACGACACCGTCTTGCGTAAGCACTAACAAACCTTGTGAATCGATATCGAGACGGCCAGCAGGAGCAAGGCCCGAGAAGTGCTGATCTTCGAGTCGACGATTGGTCGAGCCGGTTGGTTTTCTCGATGATGGATCAATGTATTGAGTCTCTGGCGTTACCAAACGAACCGCAGGCGGATAATTCGAACCTGGTTCTGGCTGGCCAGAGACGTAACCGATCGGCTTATTAATTAAAATTGTCGCAAGAGACTTTAAGTCCTTTTGCGCTTGTGGGTGGAGTTCGATCTCTACAGAGCGTTCGACCTTTGAGCCAAGCTCAGAGATGACCTGACCGTCGACTTTAACCCAGCCTTTGGCAATCAGTTCGTCGGCTTCGCGTCGAGAACAAAGTCCTCGCTCAGCCATCAGTTTAGATAATCGTACTTTTTCGTTGTCCACGACAAATTATCTAGCATACTTCAATGATAGTCACAAAGGGACTTCAAACAATCAGTCCCCAGGGAGTCCTCCAATGCGTTCATTCATCTGCACTTTAATACTCGGTTTCGCAGTTAGCGCTTTCGGAGCTCGACCCTCGCAATTCACTGCGGATGTCTATGACCTTAAGGGGACGGAAGTAAAATTCAAGTTCGAACATAAGCTAGAAACCAAAGGCGACACGATGGTTGCTCTTAATCGTTATCTTTCGGCTTCTGGCGAGGAACTCATCACTGAGCGAACTGAGTTTAAGAATGAAAAAATGGTTAGCTATCAACAGTCGCAAAAGCAAACCGGCGGCGATGGCGTTATTAAGCTTGCGGGCGACAAAGTCGTTTTCGTTTATAAGAAAGACGGCAAAGAGAA
>JAYSYM010000171.1:0-6080 GCA_043727635.1 Bdellovibrionales bacterium
TATTACTTGAAGCGTTCTTGCGAAGATCGATTGAGTCCTGAACGAATTGGCAAGGGCGAAGGCCCGAACACTTAAGCATTTCACCACCACGGTACGGTAAGCTAGTCAGTAAGTTCTGCTCTTGCGCCTTGCGAACTGTTCGTAAGCAGACCTGTTGGGCTGCAAGTGATGAGTGGCTCGCGCAGACCGAGTATTCGAGAAGTTGCTTAAATGCAGCTTTGTCCTTCAAAGCTTTTTGTCGTGAGAGCGGACCAGCTGAAGTGAGAATTCCTTCGGCCCATGCTCTTTCACAACGAGCATTATCAATTGAAGAATCGCAAATCGCTTTGCGATACGGAAGCCACGCAGCTTTCGGCGAACGATGAACGTGGAAGTGATACGGAGAAGCTTCTGGAATTAAGATTTGGCACATCTTTTCAGGACAAGACAATCCCGAAGTTGGATCGACTTGTAAGGCTTTACCTTGGGCTTCTGATTCTTCTCCCATCAACTCGTACGTTCCACTCTTCGACAAGAAATACATCGAAGTCGAAGTGAAACTTCCTAAGACCGGAACTCCCCATGCTTTTGAAAGTGCGGGAGCTACGTTCCAACCAGTGTTGCAACCTTGAAGTCTTGCGAAGCCTTTGCTGTTAAACAAAGGTTTAAGCGCGCTCATAAGTTGCGTGTTCTTGTAATCAAGACGATTGACCGTGTCTTCGAGCCACGGGCCAAGCTCCACGCCGTTGTGACCAATCATATCGAGACTGCGAATGTTCGAAGTGTTTTCAGAAATGATGCGAATGAATGCTTTGTTTGTTAATGGAGAATCTTTTTCTTCGATGATTGCGAAATCCTGCTTCTTTAGTTCACGCTGTTTTGCGTTTCGGCTCGAAGAGTCAGCCGCTGGCAGAGTAGTGATCACGAGGACTTGATGATTAGGATACATCTCTTTAATGATTTGAGCTTGAGTGTAAGCAACTGAAACGAAGGCTAAGCCTTTCGATGCGACGATGACGTGCGTTTCCGTCGACTTTGACCAAGTCCCTTTTGCGTAGCCAGCCACGAGTGCTGCTTGAGCAGCTGATCCTGCCATCAAAATCGTTGTAGCCAATAAAATCGAACGAAACATACTTACTCCTCTAGCGTGATTCGCCATCTGGAGTGCGAGTTTTGTTCCACGCTTGCGCGAGCTGTGTTGCCTATAAGGCTCCATCGTGTGCTTAGGGAGTTTACGGGCCTGAAGTTTTTGCAGTGAGACACTGCTCCACACTGTCGTATGCACCTTTGACACTTTTAAAAAGATTGGTTTTTTAATTCAGAGAAATTCGTCAAAAGTCTGCTCAAGAATAATCTTAATGAGAAATGCGACTTTTGCTGAGCTGTTGAAAACATTGAAGAATCACCGTCTCAAATTGCAACTGAGACATTGAAAGTGGTGAAGTTTCGAGTGCTTGTGGCTGCTTTGTAGACCTAGCCAAACTCACCGATACTAATAACAGCAAACAGCAAGCACGAGGTGTTCGATGAAACAGTTAAGCCTGAAATTAAATAGTACATTGTGCTTAACAGTGATTGGATTAATTCTTCAGGGATGCGTTCCATCAGGTGGCGGCGAACAAGTGCAGACACTTGAAGACTTCTCATTTGAGAAAGCGAACGTTCCGGTCGACTACCCTACTACTAATAAGTGTATCGATATCGAAGCTGCACTTATTGGTATGCGCGATTCTAAAATTAAGTTGAGCGGAAACGCGTTTGTGGGAAGCAATGCTTACCTTGATGAAGGCGCACAGCTTGATATGAGCGGTAACGCAGTTATCGACGGCATCCTTTATCAATATTCAAATGGTCCTGTGAAAATGTCTGGCAAGGCCCGTGTAGCTGGAGGAACTCAAGCTACTAACATGTCAGTTACTGATCATTTAATGTCATGGTCGGCAAAACTCGCAAGCTATCAGTACACTGAGCAGTTTGTTGATATCGACAAATCGAAAATTATCGTAGGTAACGGCAGCGTCAACGTTATTGCTGTGAAAGGTGATCTAAAACTTTCAGGTAATGACACTCTTGTTCTGCAAGGCTCAGAGAGTGATCGCTTTGTGATTAACGTTTACGGCCGTATTCAACTTTCTGGCAAATCACAAATTTTGGTTTCTGGTGGAGTGAAGCCTAGCCATGTGATTTTGAACTCAGTAGGACTTAATAAAGTTCAGCTCACTGGCAGCGGTACGCTTTACGGCTCAGTACTTGCCGTGCGAAGCGATATCCATATTTCTGGCAAAGGCCGAATCTATGGAGCAGTGATCGGAAAAAATGAGATTCAAATTACTGGCAATGGAATGACGTTAGAGAACGCCGCTTATTGCCCTGAGTTACCAGCGCCGACTCCTACTCCGTCGCCAACACCTGTTGCTACTCCGGAGCCAACTCCAGCGCCAACTCCGACTCCATCACCGACTGCAACTCCAAGCCCAACACCAGTGACTGAGCCGCCATCGACTCCAACGCCGTCGCCAACTCCGGTTGCTACTCCGGAGCCAACGCCACAGCCGACTGCAACGCCAGCACCTACGCCGACGCCATCACCAACTCCGTCACCTACCCCGGATGTAATCGGTCAGCCGGTTCCTGAAGCAGGTGCTCCGGTTATCAGCCACGTGCTAATAACAGAAGTAAGTTTTGATTTCATTCAGGTTTCATGGAGAACCGACATCGCATCGACTAGCCAAGTATTCCTTCGCGATGACGTCACTGGCGATACAATAGTTTCTACGATGAATGACGCTCTGGAAACTACGCATTTTGTTTTCGTCAATAACTTGAAAGCAAATCATCCGTACACGGTTGTCGTTATCTCGACGGTCGCTGGGAAAACTTCGACAAGCTTACCAGTGGCTACCCGCACACTTCCGTAGTCCACAGGCACTATTTCACGCATAAAAAAAAGCGCTCTCGATTGAGAGCGCTTTTTCTTTTTAACGCAGCATTGCTACCTTCTGGTAGCAGCTACCTATTGGAGGTCGATGTTTTCTGAGCTTAATACTGCGTAGGTTACTTCGATGACTGCCGCTGTGCTCTTGCAACCTTGGTAGGCGCGTGACAACTCAACCTTGTAGCCTGCGAAGCTATAGCCTGCTGACCCCTTAGGGATCTCTTTGCCTTCGCAAGTCACTACCATTGGGTGACGTAGATCTGGAACGTTCGTTAGTTCAACAACGCGATTGAAGACAGCCTTAGCTGTGATCTCAGAACCAACTCTTGCTAACTTCTTGCCATAATCGCGATCGCATAACGAAAACTTCTTACCGTTAGTGATCTTAATGAAGTTATTGATTCGATCTGGAGCACCGCTTGGATCTGTTTTACAAGCAACACCCTCGTCGCTAGCATTCGCAAGCACTGCATAAGTTGAGTACTTTTCTGATCGTCCTTTTTTAAGTTGATCAAGGAATGCTTGCAAGTTTGTTTCGTCAAAATTAACGCTGTCGTCGTTTGCGTCGGTAATCATGATCACTGCTAAGTGAGCATCCGAGCGATAGAATCCAGCGTTAGCTCCGTTGGCCATGTCTTCGCTTAAGGCAGCTTTTATTGGAGAGAATACTTCTTCAAATTGAGGACCGCCGTTGGCTAGGTCCAAAACTCCAACCTTAAGAATGGCTTGAAGTTCAGCAATTGTGTTCGTGCCGCGCTTTACGAAGCCACCATGCAATTCACCATTAGGAACAGTGCTCGCATATGTTTTTGAATCGTAAACCTTAACAACGCCGACGTGAAAATCAACGTCTGAGTTATTCAAGAACGCCTCGGCAAACTTATTGATGTTTGAAACCAAGCGGTCTTGGTGAGCTTTCATTGAAGCCGAGTTGTCGATCACAAAAAGAACGTCAACTTTTCCCGACTCATACTCATTTTGAACTTTCGCACTGTCAGTCACCATATTAGGTGCTGGAGTTGGGTCAACTGGGTAAGGAGTTGGCTTAGCTTCCGCTTGCGGCGCAGGAGAAAGACCTTTTGAAAGAAGATCTTCTTTATTTTTTCCGCAGGCAGACAATGCCAATGCAACTAATACTAAGGATACTTTAAATGACGTTTTCACTACATGACTCCTTGAGCTGATGAACAGCCCTTTGCTTGAACTTGATAAGCATCGATCTCATCGAGCCAAACTTCTTCAGACTCAGGAAAACTTAACTGACTTAAATTCTTAGAAACTTTTGAAATCGTCGGTCTATTTCCCGGTTCAGTCGAGTAAACGTACTGAATCGCTTCGACTTCAGCTAACTGCAACTTTGAAATCGTTTTGCTGTACTCGCTAACTTTCGCCTTAGCTTCTCGGTCGCCAGCATTTGCTTTCTGTTCGGCTTCAGCTAAAGGAGTCTTTGAGACTTTTTTGAATTGTTCGATCGTCTTAAATACGCCTGGGTAGTCGCAAGTCTTTAATTGATTGAGCGACTGAAGAAAGTAAACCTCTGGGCTTACTTCGTCAGCAAATACCGGATTCGTCAAAGTCTTCAATACCGCAAGTGACTTGCCGGTATTTTTTAACTTGAATTGGGCCCAAGCTTTTTCTTCTAGCGATTTAAGCCAGTATGGAGAGTCCTTGCGAACTTTATCAAACTGTTCAACTGACTCATTGAACTTACCAGCTTGATAATAGATGCGACCGAGAGTCATCGACACGCGAGACTTCTCTTCAGAAGTGATCTTTTGCGATTCGATAGACTTAAGAGTTTTCACAGCTTCAGTATTTCGATCAGCAAGGGCAAAGATAATAGCGCGATCAATTTCTTGACCGGCGTTTACCGTGGCAGCCTTCGACGACTGAGCTAAAAGCAAAATCGCGATTAAGACTGCTGAAGGAATTAAAAAGGCTACTGCCGTTCTCATAACAAAATCCCGATGCCCGCTTGAGCTACGATAGTGTTCTGCTGACGTGATCCAGAATAAGTTGTGTCTTGGTAACCCTGCCAACGTGCTTCAAGGCGTGATGTGAAATGCTTTGACCACCAGAAGCCAACACCTGCACCAGCTGTATAAGTTGGCTTAACCCCGCTGTTAGCCAATTTAATTTGTCCAGCACCTGCGACAGAGTAGATATCAAACTGAGTAACGCCTGCATCAAACATATTGAGTTTGCCGTAGAGCATGTACCAAGTTGCAGTTGCCAACCACTGCTCTTCTGGTCGATCGATGTCTGGGAACGCGCCACCTGAGCTAGCCGCATCATACATTTTCTGACCTTCAGCTGTGAAGCTGTTCGCTGATTTCAAGTAGCGAGCGCCAATTGAAATTTGTGGAATGATGTGGAAGTCAACTTGGCCGCCGTATTGTTGCGTGTTGAGGTATGAAGAACCGTTCGCAACGGGCCCGTACGTCGCGCCCAACTCTAATCGCAAGTCGCGATCAACAAGTCTGTTCTGTACGATACGGACTTTGTTATTTGAGTTAAAGCGCTTCGACTTTTTAATAACTGCAGCGTTTCCGCCGAGGCTATTCAAATCGCTTGATGCGCTTGCTTGAGCTTGAGTCGCCATTAATAATGGCGCGACTAAGGCTAGTACTGTTAATTGGATCGTTTTCATTAGTTACCTCCAGCAGTGGGGTTAGCTGCTGTGCAGTTTGTTTCTGTTTTAATAATTGTAATCATTTTTTCGATTGAAGCGGCTACTGCTATAGCACCAACAGAGTTGGTCGCGCTAACAGCGAGCTTGTGCGAAGAGCCAACGAGAGCTTCATCACAAGGAACTTTCCATGCAAGTTGGCATTCAACTGCTGCTGACCCGTTCTTTTTGCAACGGAAGAGAGTTGATTTAAGTCCATTCGGGAAAGTCTTGTTTAAAACGTCTTGAGCGGTTTTCCAGTCAACAGTAATTGCGCCAGCTACTTGCGAAGTAACATTTAAATTAACTAACAAAGTTGTTCCGATAGCAGCTGAAAGCTGTTGCCCATCCGCAATTGCAAATTGCGGAGCTTGGCCGGTTGTATTGTATTTCAATCTAAATTCTTTAGAAGTAGTAGTCGAACGATCCGAAGGGCTTGAAATTTCGATTTTGAATCGAACCGGGATTTCGTCAGCTGCTAAACGCTTGTTACCTGAA
>JAYSYM010000172.1:0-6070 GCA_043727635.1 Bdellovibrionales bacterium
AGTATCTCAACCGCAAGAAGACTGTTTAGCTGGTAGTTTTTTCGGTCGAGCGATTGAATGTCGCGAGCACTACAGAAAATCCGCCATTACTAAATGAATCTGTTTTTAACATTTCCCAAGCTGGCGGAAGTTTAAGTCTTTCAAGATTCACTTTCTGCGGAAGAATGATCGATGCAATTTGAGGAGCGAAGAGCTCTTCGAATCGATTTAATAATTTTGGATAATAGATTGCGAATGGCTCTTCGATTTTAAGCCGTTTTCCATACGGCGGATTACAAACTAGAATTTTGTTTTTTGCATCCTTAACTTCGGTGAGCTTTGCTTTTAGACTTGTGGGCGGAACTTGAAATACATCTGCGTGCTCGATGGCAAACTTACTGTGTTTATCGCCGAAGTTCGTGAAAGCTTTTCTTGCGGCGACAATTGCTTTCGTGTCCGACTCAATTCCAAACACACCGCTGACCCAAGGCTGATCTTCTACTTCGTTTTCTACTTTCGAATAATTTACGAATCTTTCGAACGAATAGTCGCGATTATTTTTTCTGAACAGATTTAATGCTTCAATTAGAAAAGTACCCGAGCCTGCCATGGGATCAATGATTAATGGCTGAGATTTTTCTCCGTAAACATTTTCAAAAGCTTCTTTTGCCGTCATTAGGATTGCTGCAGCTAAGTTTTCTCTAAGAGGAGCATCCGGAGTGTATTCGCGGTAGCCGCGCTTGTGGAGAATCACACCTGAGGTGTCGAGGCTTAAGTAACAGACGTCTTCCACGATTCGCACATAAACTGTGATTGCATCAGTTGTAGATTCGTCGTCAGCAGACGACTTGAAACCACTTTTTCTAAGAGCATCCAGTACCGTCGTTTCGATTCGTTTCTTAATTTTTAAACGCGACTGGTGTGTACTTGCTTCAACCTGAACTTTTGAATTTTTTGGTAGCCATTCAGCCCAGTTGAAACTTTTAGTTTTCTTAAACAATTTCGGAAAATCACTGCAACCGAAATCAGCTAACCGCACGAGTATCCGCGCCGGCACCTTCAGCACTTGATTGAGCCCGCAGCCCTTTTCGAGAGTAGCTTTGAACCCTATACCGCCGCGACTTTGCTCGCTTATTTCGACTTCGGGAAACCAATAGCGAAGCTCTTTAGCGGCCATTTGCTCGAAGCCCGGAGGCACTATTAGAAAAAAATTCTGAAGGTTTTCGGTCATGAAGACGGCGAAAGTAACGCGAACTTTACCAAGAGGCAAGGATCGGCATCTTTTGAGGGGTTGCCATCATGCAAACCCCTTTGCTAATAACCCATTCAATGACCAGTCACTTACTTTAGCAACCCTAATTCAGGAGGACTCATGCTTCGCATTTTCGTAGCACTAGCAGCCACTTTGACAATGAACTCAGCGTTCGGATCACCCAAAAACGCAACCAGCAATGACAACAAAATTTCTGACGAGCAAATAGCTCTGTCTCGCAACCTTCCAGCAACTGTTGTTGTTCGAGTTGCAGCTCAAGGCGAAGACACAAGCATTTTTCAGTCTAAAGAGGCACTTCCGGCAGGCATTCCTGTAGAAGCAGCGCTTTCACAGTTGAAAGGCGAATTCGTTCCGGTAATGGCTGACGCAAAAGTTCCGATGAACGAACTTGATAGCGATAGCTCAAACAGCAGCTGGTATCTCTATTTCTACAACCGCACTAACTGGTACCCGAGCTACTACTACGGTAACTATAATTACTACTACGCTCCGTACTGGTCTTATTACAGCAGCGGTTACTGGTACTACTACTACAGCTGGTCTTGGTAAATCGGCTCTGTCGTTGGCTCGACGGGCTTGTTTTCAAAACGACCTCACTTGAGGTCGTTTTTGTTTGTAATGATTGCGAAAGGTGAGTTTTGTGAAACGTTTATTCTTCGTGCTAATTACCTCTCTTCTAGCGCTCGATGCATTTGCTTTGGAATCGCCGTTCGCTAATCTTGAACGCGTTGTTAGATACCTCCGCATTTCAGAAAAGATTCAGTCTTCGCAAATTCGCAGGCCTGTTAAGATTGCCGTCCTCGATAACGGTTTTAAAAATTTCGAATTAGAAATTGGCAAGACTCTCCCGCGGAACACAGTGTTTCATGCAGGACCAGTCGCTGTTCCAGAAACTCAGCTCGAGCCACACGGCACAGTAATGGCGCAAATCGTGACTGGCGTTTTGGATCAAGCATCGGGTGGAACATTCGAGTATGAACTCCATCTTTACTCAGCGTTTGGTTACAGCAACTTAAATGCGGCCGTGCAAGATTTAGTAGCTCGCAAAGTCGACGTAGTTCTGTATTCGCAAGTTTGGGAATACGGAGGCTTCGGTGAGGGCCGTGGGTTCATCAATCAATTAGTGAACAAGGCAACTTCAGCGGGAGTTCTTTGGATCAACGCTGCCGGAAATTTCGCAAAAGGAACTTATCAAGCGAGAATCACTCCTTTATCTGACGGCCAACTTGATCTGCCAGGTGACAATGAAAGCGTTCGCGTTCGATGCGACAACAGCAAAGCTGGCAAATGTCATATTCGCGCAGTGCTTAGCTGGAACGACTTCAACGACGACGTAAATGTTGGAACAGATAAAGACTTAGATTTTGAACTAACTGATCAGCAACTAAATGTTGTGCGCTCTTCAGTACTTCAACAGAAAAAGAACTTTCCTGAGGGCACGCAAGGCGTAAGCAAATATTCGCGTGAAATCATCGATGCGGACGTTGCGCCGGGTACATATTTCCTGCGTGCGAAAGCTCGTTCGAACAACTTTGGTCATAACGATCAATTGCGCATCACAGTCAGCGGAAATTCTGTCGTTCTTGTTGATCGCACTCAGGAAGCTGACCCTTTAAACCCTGCTGACAATCGCAGCGTGATTACAGTTGGTGCTACGGATTCTGATCTTAGCTCAAGCTCAGCTTCTGGCTCTAAACCCGAAGTTCGCTTAGCTTCTATGCTTGAGCTCGCAAACGGCGACGCATACAAAGGCAGTTCAAACTCTGCAGCGATGTTCGCAGCAGTTGCAGCTGTTCACAGCTCACTTGTTCCGGGCTTGAAAAAAGATGCTTTGCTAAAGCGATGGAACAATCCTGAGTCGAGCAGCACACCTCGCCCAACACCAACTCCTTCTCCAGCGCCAATTCCTCAACCGCAACCAGAGCCGCAACCAGCTCCTGGGCCGCAACCGCAACCTGCACCAGAACTTCCGCCGGTTCCAGCGCAACCAGCTCCGCAAGCTCAGCCTGGTCGCGGACTTCCGATGAACGTTTTAGACTTCGCTTCGACTGGTCCCGGATGCTTCTTGCAGACACAAATCAAGGATGCGCCCATTTCCCTGCAGCCTTTACTTCGTGACGGAGCAATTGCGGTTAAGACGTCAGCCGGAAAGAAAGTTTTCATAACAGTCGATCCATTAACAATTATTTATGGAGTTCAGCGCAGACAAGCCAACGACATGGTTGTTGCAACTCACGCTGGGTACTTCATTTACCCTCGTGAAGAACAAGACGAGTTGCCTGGAGAATTTTACGAAGTAGTTCAAATTCCTGCTGGCGAATTCATCTGCACATCGGACGGCCGCCACCCTCGCCAATAATTTCGCCCGCCTGAACGAAAAATGCGCGGGCTCATGCCTGCGCAAAAACTTTCTAAGGCTTTTGATTCAAATTTTGAATTTGCCCTGCCTGCAAAGGCCTGAACAGCTTGGATGCTGTTCAGGAAGGCTTTCTCATGGATGGATACACCTCGTCCGCAAACAATCGGCTGAATTGCTCACACACAGTGGCACAAAGCGTTTCCAATTGCTTGAAATCATTCAATTAATTATATTGCCCGTCAATGAGAGCAATTCAACCAGATCTTTTTAATCAACTTAGTTCGAAGTCAGAAAAATGCGAGCAGAAGCGACGTCTCATCCATGGTGGAGCGAAATCTAAGGGTAAACGGAAGCTGCGGCGCCCGCTTTCAACTAAGAAGTGGATGCACCTCATTTTGAAATCAGATAAAGCCGTCGGTAAGTATTCGATGCTAGCAGAGCGCAACGCCAAGTGGATCGATCAGCTTATTCGAGCCAAAGCTAAAAAGTTTGGCGTTGAGCTAAAAGACTTCGTGAACATGGGTAATCACATTCATTTTCAGATCAGAATCGTTTCTCGAGAGAGTTTTCAAAATTTCTTGCGATCAATCACTAACCTCATTGCTCGTCACGTGACTGGCGCGCGTAAGGGCCGCAAGTTCGGCAAGTTTTGGCAAGGGCTCGCCTTCACTCGCGTGATCACAAGCTTCTTAGAGCTGACTGGGCTGCAGGGTTATCTCACAGGGAATCGCGTGCAATTGCGCCGAGGGTACGGTGCGCGCGAACGTTATCTAGCGAGTTTAAATCGATGGATTAATAGCTTGAGGGAATCGAGCGCGTAGAGCCATTCGCAAAAAATCTGTTGGCTGCCGAAACATCGGATTCAGCCCGCCTTCAGCCGATATTAAAACACCATTGTGCCGCTGGCGATGACTCGATCGTTGCCGCGGTATCGGCTTAAGAAGTGGTTGTCGCTGCGAGGAGCGGTGCTGCCAATGAGGTCGGCTTCGAAAGATGCGTTGAATTTTTCGCTCAGCATCCAGTCGCTAACAAATTTGATCCATGTTGCGCTATCGTCAATATTATAGGTGTAAGCGAGGGACCACGAGCTGCGCAAGTCGCCGTTGAGTGGGAAAGATAAGCGCACTGCTGCTCGCGCGGCGTTTGTGAAATTGTATGGTAAACCAAAAGTTGGATTATCTGGGTTGACGTCGTTCCCAAATTCCCGCGGCTCGTCCCCTGATTTCGAAAGATAACTTACAACCACGCCGTAGCTTGTCCCGTTTGAGCGAGTGTCTGAAAACTCTATGCCAGGGCTAGCGAAGTACGTTGGGTAAAGCTTCTGATAATTGTATAGAGGATATTCTTCTTCGATCGGCTTGTCGTAAAGGTTCGACATCCAAAGAGAAAACTTTTCTCCCTTAAAACCGAAATCCAGAGAAGCAAGATGATGGAACGGAACTTTTGGATAAAGCTGAACATCGACGAAGCTTCCGGTTCCGGAAACATTCAAGTTTCCAGTGAATGGGAGTGCTAACTGATTTCTTGGCTTATAAATGTATGAGCTTCGTGCCCACAACCCTGCTGATCTAGCTCCGGCTTCGATCGATCCACCAAAAGATCCCTGACGAATAACTTCTTCAATAGGTGGGATGTTCGGAGTGTAACGAACGTTCGCAAGTCCCTTGTTCACGGCAATCTGCTCGGTCGGCTCGAAAAACCATGGACTGCTTGAGACTAATTTTCCATCGCGAAGACGGTAACTTGCTCCCGACTCTGGAACATAGAGTGGTGATACAAAGAAAAGGAAGCGAACTGACTCTGTCGGAATTTCGAGGAAAAGACCCACGAGACCTTGTTCCTCAGGTCGCAAATAATCCCATCGATATTGCGGTTGCCAAGTTCCGAGCTCCCAAAACGAATCAAGTAAGCTCCAGCGATCTTTCTTTCGACCGAACGTTACTCGCGGAGAGTTTGCACTCGGTGTGCTGCCCAACATGATTTTGAAATAACCTTCGGGAGCATAGATTGAAAGATAATCTGGAACATTGAGCCCGAAACTTGCGCCGATATCAATCCCAGCCGATAAAAAATCAGAGTTGCTTTGGCCGCGAACTCTCATTGTTATTTCTTCGAAATGTTTTGCACCAAGAAGAGATTCTTTGTTCGCAAGATAAAATGATTCACGGAAGCCGACAGTAAACGGATGCGGCTTTTTAGGTGGAACAACGTTCAAAGGAACAGCGGCCGGATCGCGATCTTGCGCGTGCGCAGTCGTGCCAAGTACGGTGCCAAGTACGGCGCTGAAAACGGTTGAGAAAATCAATGCTGCGGCTAAAGCCCAAGTAGTTTTAAACACTATCAAAAGCTTGCTAGATCAAAAGCTGAGAAGCAACTATTTCTGAATAGCTTCGCGGACTAAAGCCACAATTTCGAGGAGTAGTGCTCCAATAATGAGGACCGGAGCCACCCATTTGAGT
>JAYSYM010000173.1:0-1928 GCA_043727635.1 Bdellovibrionales bacterium
GGCTGTTGTCTTGGCTTTGTCTTGCGTTGTCATCATCACAAGAGTCATTGTCGATGGATCAAGATACTTGAGTGCAGCTTTCTGAATATCAGCAGGCTGAAGAGCAGAAATGTCTTTTAAATATTTTTCGAAGTACTTGTAATCACCCATAAGGTTTTCAAGGCTTCCCGCTTTACGCGCGATCGCATCGACGGTTTCCATTCCGTAGAACTCATCGGCCTCAAAATTTGTAACTGCTTTTTTCAGCTCGTCAGCATGTGGTGCTTCACGCATAATTCGCTCAAGCTCGACAGTCATCGCCTTGAACGCTGGTTCCATTTGTTCAGGATTTAGCGAGCCAGAGACTGTGAACAATCCTGCTTCTTTTGGAGTAAAAGTACTCGCACCAATTGAATTGGTAAGCGGATTCTCCATTCGAAGCTTGTAGCCAAGGCGAGAGCTGTCGCCCTGACCCAAGATCAACGCGAGCACGTCCAGTGCAGCTGTGTCTTTGTGAGCGGCACCTGGAACTTTAAACGCCATGTGAAACTGAGTTTCTTTAAATTTTGTCTGCTCAACTTTAAGTTGAGACTTCGTCTGCTTTTTTAATTTTGGGCGTTTTACTTTGCGAAGCTTAAAGTCCTGAAGCTCGCCAAAAACTTCCGTTACATCTTTCACCATCTTCGCCATTTCGAAGTCACCAGCTATCACAAGCTGCATGTTTCGAGGGACGTAACGAGAGGTGTAGTAGTTCATTATAGTTTTGCGACTTACTTTACGAATAATTTTATCGTAACCGATCACTGGCACCGCATAGGGGTGGCCTGCGTACGAAGTTGAAAATAGCATTCGGCTTGCTTGGCGAGACGGGCTATCATTTGACCTTCGAATCTCTTCGATCACAACTTCGCGCTCATTATCGATTTCTTTTGTATCGAACTGCGGAAAGCCCATCATCTCACTGATGACATCGAGTCCAACTCCGACAAACTCTTTTGAAATAGTGACATAGAACACAGTTTGATCAAATGACGTGTAAGCATTGAGCTCACCACCCGAGGCTTCAACTGTCGAAGCGATTTCACCAAGTCCGTACTTGCGCGTACCTTTGAAAACCAAATGTTCGATGAAATGGCTGATTCCGGCTTCAGGTTTCGACTCATCTGCGCTACCTGTGCTTACCCACATTTGCACTGAGACAACAGGTGATTTATGATTCTCAAGCAAAAGGACAGAGAGGCCGTTCTTCAATTTAAACTTTTTCGCCTTCATCTAACTCAACTCCATGGCATTTGGTATTTACGTTCACATTCCATACTGCAAACAAATCTGCACTTACTGCGATTTTTCGAAGTATGAACAAAGTAAGATCATGCCGCCAGCGGAGTACGTGGCGCTGATTAAAAAAGAAATCAGCGATCGTGCTTCTGCCGTTGGCCCGCGCGAGGTGGACACCATCTATTTCGGTGGAGGTACACCAAGCCTTTTTGACCCGTCACTCATTGTAGCGATTAAAGATCATCTTGCAAACGAGGGTTTCGGTACTCGTAAATCGACAGAGATTTCTATTGAGATAGACCCAGGTACTGCTGACCAGAAAAAGATCGAAGGCTATCTCGATGGCGGCGTGACTCGCTTCAGCGTGGGCGCTCAAACCTTCCACGATCATCTGCTCAAGGGAGCGGGACGCAAACATAGTCCAGCAGACACACTCGCAATGCTCACGATTTTGAAAAACCTTAATGTGAACTACTCATTCGACTTACTTTTTGCTTTGCCAAAACAATCTCTCGACGACGTGCGCACAGACGTTGATCAAGCTCTTGAATACAACCCTTCTCACTTAAGCGCATACTGTCTCACTGTGCCCGAGAAGCACCCGATGAACATTGGCCGTGCTCCAGATGAAGACCAAGTTGAGATGTTTTCTGTTATTGAAGATGGGCTAC
>JAYSYM010000174.1:0-1926 GCA_043727635.1 Bdellovibrionales bacterium
AGTTGGTCGCTTTTCATCGGCCTTGCTTCGGTGCCATGGATTGAAAAATCGTGGAGAGCAAAGAAGTTAATGAAAATCCCGCGCCTTCAGACTCAGTCATTGCTTTGGGAAATTGAATCCAAAATTGAGAATAACACCGAGTTAACTGCTTTGTTTAGTGAGCTTTTCCCAGGAGCAATGAAGTCGACCGAAGTTATCAGCCCAGCAACGGCAGCAAATGAGCCGGCCACTGATTGGGCTGAAGATTTAGAAAAACTTTACTCGGGAAACTTGTCGCAAGTTCAGTTGAAGAAGTTGGGAGTAGCGGGATGATTGCAAGAGCTGCAGACGGAATTTTCTCAGGTGTATGCGCGGGACTTGCCAAGAGACTCGATCTCGAGCCGTGGTTAGTTCGGTTTCTTTTCGTTTGCTCGATTATCTTTTTTGGAACTGGAATATTTTTCTATTTGCTTTTGACTCTCTCTCTTCCAAGAGAAGATCGCTTGAGTCACGCGTTCGAAAAAAGGATTATGGGCGTCTGCTCGATGATTTCAAAGCGCTCTGAGCTCGATATTGGCCTCACACGCTTTCTTGCGTTGCTTTTGCTATTCGCGTCTTTTGGTTGGGCTATTATCGCGTACGTGGTTTTGTACTTTGCACTTCCGGCCAATGAAACAAAACAGCGAGACAACTAAATAATCGGAGGGAAAGCGGCCACAAGTTTCCGCCAACCCTGCGCCTTCTCGAACCGAAGTTTCCAGTAAGTGAAGTAGTTAGCAAATCCCCAGCGAAGAATACGTCCGCCGATTCCTTCGAATTGAAGATCACCCTCCATTTCAAAAAAATCAGTATAGGCTTCTAATATGCTTGGCTGATCAAGGTAGCTCGACCAGGCGATTTGTTTTCCGCGATTCGTGAGAATATTAGCGATTCGAAAAGTGCCGTTATCAAAAGCTGCAACTTCAATCGACCACGCTTGCCGACGAGTGAGTTCTTCTGGCAACTGATCCAAAAACGCTTGTGCAAACTTTTCAGCAGCTTTGATCGACCCTTCGCTAAGTTGATCATCAGCATCACTTTGAACCCATCTCTTCGGAACACTATCGGGAACAATTTTCTGCTCGTAAGTATGAACTCTCACAAGTGTTGCAACTTTGCGCTTAAGCCGACCTTTAAGTTCAGCAGAGACAATTAAGTTTTCTTGCAAGACAACGGCTTCGCCGCTGGCGACTTCACCTAAGATATGACTTTTGATCGGACTCCAGTAAGTAGCCGGGTCGTAGATTGGGGTTTTGCCCTTCATCAGTTCAACGATCAGTTGCTCTGGTGTTGCAAACATTCCGCGTTCAGTTTCGTAGGGAGTAATGCCAACTGCCGGACGAACAAAGAAGCCAGTCGGGAATTCTTTGTGTAGAGCCGAGTCGATCTGATCGCCATCAACCAAAATTTTACCCTTGCGATCAATGAACTGATGTCGCTCAAGAAATTGTCTTAAGCCCATGGTCTTCGGCAAATATTGCTGAGCAGTAGAATCGCCAAGCGTTCGCTCAAAAATACTGGTCATCAGAAGTTTATCGCTTAAGTAAGCGCTGTAGTCGGAAGTCGAGACGATGTTTTTGTCGTAGATACTGTTGAGCCAGTCAGTTTTAGTAGGCCTTGGTTCGAGGCTTACGCCTTTGCCAACACGAGGAGGAATACTTTTTGAGTTCGAAATTGCCCGATTGGTCTGCTGAATCAGAAAAGTTTCGGGGGATTGAAGGGTCTTATGATGTGCCGTCTGAAGTTTATGGGCCCGATTTTTCGCCTGAGCGGGTAGTGTGAAATTCACGATGACAAAGAGGATGGAGCTTAAGATAATCTTTGAAGACATGCACAAACGTTACTGATCGGGTGAATCATTGGCAACTGATCGAAAGCGGAAATTAAGTAATCTTCCTCGCAAGCCAG
>JAYSYM010000175.1:0-6047 GCA_043727635.1 Bdellovibrionales bacterium
TTCTTCTTCGCCATCGATTCCTCCCGAGGTTTCGAGAATCAATGTAAAGTAAGAGACGGGCAGTTGCCTAGGGAAAAACGCAAAAAGGCCGGGAAACCCGGCCTCGAGAAATCAAAGTTGTGTTGATGATTAGATAACGTCGTCGATTACGCGGGCGATGTCTGCCGGTATTTTTACCGACATAAAGATGCCGCCTGGCGAACCGTTTTTATCCGGAACCGTTGTTAGGTACCCAAGAACAGACCCATTACTTTGGTAAATGGGAAGCTGCATCGAGACCACTGGATTGAACTGAGTAGTTACAAATGCTCCAACCGTCGCTCGAGATAGGTACAAGTAACCCTTTACCGACCCCTGATTGTTTAGGTCGACTGCAAGTCCTGGTAGTTCGCCATCTGGGATTGCCGGAAGCGGATCACCATTTGGAAGCCGTTGTGCAGGAATGAAGCTTGCGCCTTGCATCACTTGAGAGAGTGGAATTCGCGCTACCAAAGTTAGGTTGCCGTCTTCCGCTACTTCAAGGGTGAAAGTCGTGCCTGGCAATTGCGGGACCGTAATGGCTTGACCCAAATTTCCAACCATTGCCGGTAGGGCAAGAGTAGGGAGTTGGACAACCAGTACCTTGTTCTCTTTATCAAGAGTTACAAGTTTGCGGTCTTCGTATTTACCTTCTTTAACTGATCCATCCATTTTCAGATTCTGAAACTCTGGAGAAGAGAATGAACCGTTGTTTTCTGAACTACCGATCGATGACATTCCGCTGCCACAGCCAGTTGCAAAGATGATTACAGTTGCGCTTGCTAAAATTTTTGTCTTCAAAGAAGTCATAAGTTACCTCGCTTGTTCACATGATTGTTCGGTTTAAGATTTAAAGCCCTTGAATGTAAGTGTCTGAAACTATTGATAATAAGTTTGACACTAACAATTCACTTTCGAGCTCAGAACCAATCTCCGAAATCTACGTCCCCTGAAGCTGTGATCAGTACTTCGAAGTGTTTGGAAAACAAAATCTGGCCCCAGAAAACAAACCAGACTCGGGTCGTTTCAGTAAAGAAAGGCCCGGTCACCCAGGCCTTCCGCTTAAACGTTCAGTATTGAATTCTAATTAGCCGATCAACTTAAGAGCTAACATGTCTTTTTGGTTAGCTTGAGCAAGTGTAGAAACTGATGCCTGCATAAGAATGTTGTTCTTAGTAAGCTCAGAAGATTCCATCGCAACATCCGTATCGCGAATTCGAGAGTTAGCTGCAGACATGTTTTCTTCTGCTACTCCCAAGTTTGCTACAGTTGAAGTTAGACGGTTTTGAAGAGCACCGAGGTTTGAACGCATGCGGTTCACGTTCTCTTGTGCTTTATCAAGTTCAGCTAATGCAGTTTGTGCACCTTCTTTAGAATTGTAATCAACACCAGACAATCCAAGAGCGTCTAGGCTTGCAACGTTCTGAGCAGCGTCGAAGCTGATGCGATCATTGAAGTCGTCGTTATTGATACCAACTTGGAAATCAAATGTTGGCGTAGAACCGTCTAACAACTTAGTATCACCCCAAGTAGTTACAGACGCGATACGCTGCATTTCTGATTTAAGCTGTTGAACTTCTTTATCGATGAACGTGCGCTCTGTATCACCAACAGTGTCAGAAGCGGCTTGGATGCCCAATTCACGAAGACGAGTAACGATGTTACCGATTTCGTTCAAACCACCTTCAGCAGTTTGTACCATCGAGATACCGTCGTTTGCGTTACGAGAAGCTTGGCGAGTTGAACGGATCTGAGCTTTCAAGTTCTCAGAAATCGCTAAACCTGCAGCGTCGTCAGCTGACTTGTTGATGCGTGAACCAGAAGAAAGTTTCGCTAATGAACCCTCTATACCATTTTGGCTATTAGTGATTTGGCGTCGTGAGTTGAGTGCGGCAACGTTTGTTGAAATTCGTAATCCCATTTTAAAATCTCCCTTTATTAAATTAATCTAAGTTTTGTTTTTCATTTCAAAATCCTCCGTGTAGTGTTGCCCCTAAATCTTTTGGGGCGGGCGGCATCCAATGCCAGTACATTGTTTAAATACTCAAACAAGTATCCTTGTACTAAAAATCTCTTCCTTGAACTTCCTCCTCGCAAAAGCATTTGCTTCTGCAGTTATTAGTGAGTCTGACCAACTCCTGGCTCCTACTCGAGCCTCAGTGAACATTCGCTAAACAACTTTGAGTTCTCGTTAGAGAAACTAAAAAGATGCTTAGCGCCTACAACAAACTTTTCGGGGTTGACGATGGATTCTTGACACGACTTGAGACCGGAACCGTCGTACAGGCCCGACATTTAGCGAAATACGTAGGAAGGTCCTAAGACGTTAGTCTCTGAAAAAAATCTGAGGACGGCTGTTAGCCTAGTAGAAGGTACTGACTTGCTAGACGAAGTGCTGACAGACTCGACGTTAGTGTATCGCTCTTTTTGAGTTAACTAACGGCTCTGCCGTTAGATTTTGACACGAAGAAAGCGCTCGCACTCGGCGATGACCCAGTCTGGTTGGTCTTCCATCGGGTGATGACCGCACTCTTTATGCGTACGAAATTCTTTATTCGGGAGAATATCGATCAACTCAGTCATGCATCTGCGAGGAACAAGCTTATCGTGCTCGCCCCACAAGATTAACACTCGACTGCTCACTACGTTTAGCTCGCTAGGTAGCCTTCGGTCGCGGATCAAATCCACCGAACGCCAGAAGGTATGCATTGATTCGGGGTCTTCTAAGAAAGGCCGCAAATAAGCGGCAATGTTTTCTTCCGTTAGAAGACTCTGATTGTACAGCACACGTGAGGCCAGCAGTTTCATCGTATGTGCGTTGAACGTCTTGTGAACAAGCGGCGCCGCAGGCTTCAAAAATGGAGCAAAACTCTCGAACGGCAGAATGAACCGCGGAACAAGCGACGGGCTTGTAGCCGGAGCCATCGCAATCACATTGCGAAATCGTTTGGGATTCTCACGCGCAAGCCATAGCGCCAGTGCTCCCCCCATTGAACTTCCAACTAATGTAGCTTCGTCAATTTTCAGAGCATCAAGTGTCTCTATTATTCGACGAGTTTGGGCATCAAGACCGTAATCAAGTTTCGAATTTTTACTACTAAGACCGAACCCTGGAAGGTCGATCGTGACTACCGTGAAGTTCTCTGCCAAGCGAGAACTTACGAGTCTCCAAATGAAAAGAGAGGCGCCCAAGCCGTGCAAGAGGACGA
The DNA here is from genome assembly GCA_043727635.1 of Bdellovibrionales bacterium. Lineage (GTDB taxonomy): Bacteria > Bdellovibrionota > Bdellovibrionia > Bdellovibrionales > JAMPXM01 > JAYSYM01. The sequence continues at coordinate 3,228 of JAYSYM010000175.1, forward strand.
GCACTGGGCCGCTGCCTTCTGAGTGGTAGTGAATTTTAGAATCACTCACTTCAACCCAAGAGCCTTCTTGCTTTGGTAATCGTGCGCGAGCAACTTTTTGTAAATAGTCGAGTGCTTTGAACGATGCGAAAGTGCTCATCAATCCAAAAAATACGAATGCACCAAGGGCCCACCACAAGAGATTCACTAATCAATCTCCTGAAATCGGCAAAAGGCCATGAAGCCGGTGAGTTCGTATCGCTTCATTTGCCTATCGCGCCTAAACTGAGGTTCAAACCCCATAGTGCAAACAGCAGTGGTAGTGGAGTAGTGAGAGCACTGTTCGCACGCGAAAATCTGTCCCCGTACTCGCAAATCAAACGGGTTTACTCGATCAAGCCTCATGCTTGGCCTAAGTCTGCGTACTCTATCGGGTTTTCGAGGCTCTTTGGTGTCCATTTTTCTCTCGTTTTCGCCCATATTGGAAACTAGCGTCGAATTGACAAACGCTTAAGGCGACTCATCTTACTCTATGCGAGGATGAAGCATGAGTGAAGTAGATAAGATGACGCGAAAAAGCCAGGAGGCAATGCAATCGGCGGCGAAAGCCGCAGAAGCTCATCAGGCCAGCGCGGTCGAGCCGGAGCATTTATTTAATGAACTGCTTACGCAAAGTGATGGTTTGGTTCCGCGATTGATTGAACTCTCTGGCGGAAATCTTCAAAAAGTAAAAGAACAGGTAGTGACGAGTATCGAACGGCTGCCGCAAGTCACTGGTTCAGCAAAGCGAGTTGTGCCGAGCTCGCGATTAGTTCGATTATTTGAAACCGCAGACAAGCAAGCTCAAGAGCTTGATGATGAATTTATATCGACAGAACACTTTCTCTTGGCGGTTCTCAAAGGGAACCCGCCTGAGCTGCAAAAGTTGCTTCAGCAAAATGGAGTGCAGCTAGAAAAAGTTATGGAGGCTTTGAAAAAAATGAGAGGCAACAACCGCGTAACTGACGATGACCCTGAATCAAAAATGGAAGCGCTTAATAAATACGGCCGTGACTTAACTGCTGCGGCAGCCGATGGCAAACTTGATCCTGTCATCGGTCGCGACGAAGAAATTCGCCGGGTGATTCAAGTGCTTTCGCGCAGAACAAAAAACAATCCGGTTTTAATTGGTGAGCCAGGTGTAGGTAAAACTGCGATCGCTGAAGGTCTCGCTGTTCGAATCGTAAAAGGTGATGTTCCAGAAGTACTTAAAGGTAAAAAACTTGTATCACTTGATATGGGAGCGTTGATCGCCGGAGCAAAGTATCGCGGCGAATTCGAAGATCGCTTGAAAGCAGTGATTAAAGAAGTCACTTCAAGTAATGGTGAGTTCATATTGTTTATCGATGAGCTTCATACTCTTGTTGGTGCTGGGAAAGCTGACGGAGCGATGGACGCAGGGCAATTGCTAAAGCCTGCGCTTGCGCGCGGCGAGCTTCGCTGCATCGGTGCAACTACTCTCGACGAATATCGAAAATATATTGAAAAAGACGCAGCACTTGAACGGCGTTTCCAGCAGGTTTATGTAAATGAACCGAGCGTTGAAGATGCAATTACGATCATGCGGGGCCTAAAAGAAAAATACGAAGTCCACCACGGTGTTCGTATAAAAGACTCAGCACTCGTTGCCGCAGTTAAACTTTCTCATCGCTACATTACTTCTCGATTTTTGCCGGATAAAGCTATCGATTTGATGGATGAAGCAGCCAGCCGCTTGAGTATCGAAATCGGTTCGGTACCTGCCGCGATTGATGAGCTCGAGAGAAAACGCACGCAGCTGCAAGTTGAGCGCGAAGCTTTGAAACACGAAAAAGACGACGGTTCAAAAGACCGGCTCCGCGAAGTCGAGACGCAAGTTAAAGATTTAGATGCGAAGATCTCAACTCTGCGCGGGCAGTGGGATTCAGAGCGAAAAGGGATTGATGATCTAAAGCATGTGAAAGAACAAATCGAAAACATGCGAAACGAAATCGAACGGGCGGAACGCCAAGGAAACTTGGAGCGTGCAGCAGAGTTAAAGTACTCAAAACTTCCTGATCTCGAGAAACGTTTGGCTGAACTTAACAAACAAGCTGAAGTTCCGTCACAAGTGAGCGGCCGAATGCTCAAGGAAGAAGTTGGCCCAGAAGAAATCGCCGAAGTTGTTGCGAAGTGGACCGGGATTCCTGTAAATCGCATGCTACAGAGCGAAACGGCAAAACTTCTTCAGATGGAAGACTTTCTTCGCAATCGCGTGATCGGACAAGATGTTGCACTTGGTGCGGTAGCCGACGCAATTCGTAGGGCTCGAGCAGAAATTTCTGATCCTAATCGTCCAATCGGTACATTCTTATTCTTAGGACCAACCGGCGTCGGTAAAACCGAAACGGTAAAGGCTCTAGCTGAATTCATGTTCGATACTGAGCAGTCAGTCACTCGCATCGATATGTCGGAGTACATGGAGAAACATGCGGTGTCTCGCTTGATCGGCGCACCTCCGGGCTACGTTGGCTACGAAGAAGGTGGCCAACTTACTGAAACTGTTCGCCGTCGTCCGTACAGCGTAGTGCTCTTTGACGAAATCGAGAAAGCTCATCCAGATGTGTTTAACGTATTGTTGCAGGTTTTGGACGAGGGACGTTTGACGGATGGCCAAGGTCGGACTGTTGATTTCAAAAACACAGTCTTGATCATGACTTCGAATTTGGGTTCGAGTGCGATCGGCGATGCTTCGCTAACTAAATTGCAGCGAGAAAAGATCGTTAACGAAACTTTGCGGACTCATTTCAGACCAGAATTTTTAAATCGAATCGATGAAACTGT
>JAYSYM010000176.1:0-1921 GCA_043727635.1 Bdellovibrionales bacterium
CTACTTCCACTTCAAGATGAGGTCTTGCACCATGAGTGAAAACAAAAACGAACCTAAAAATATTATTTTAAAAGATGAAGAACACTTAGTTCTCGATCACAACTACGACGGGATCCAAGAACTTGATCACCCGCTTCCGCGATGGTGGGTTTGGCTTTTCTATTTATGCATTATCTTTAGCGTGTTTTACGCTGGCTACTACATGGTTGGCCCGGGCCCAACTTTACAACAAGAACTCGATGTGGCGCTTGCGCAGATCGAATCAAACAAAGCGCCACCGTCGCAAGACGATTCTGCTGAAACCGATGAATCGTTCGTAGCATGGATGAAAGACGAGACTCACGTTTTGGCAGGTAAGAACATTTATACATCAAAGTGTGCAGCCTGCCACGGTGACAAGGGTCAAGGGTTAGTGGGACCAAACTTAACTGACGATCACTGGATTCACGGTGGTGGAAAACTTAGCGCGATGGCAAAAGTCATTCGTGACGGCGTCCTCGATAAAGGAATGCCGCCGTGGAATTCGCTCCTTGAGCCCGATGAAATTAAAAGTGCGGTTGCTTTCATTATCAAGATTCACGGTTCAAGCCCACCTGGCGGGAAGCCAGCTCAAGGTGAAAAATTTCAATGGGATATAAAGTAAGTGAGTAGCTTAGAACTGCATCCAGATCGACTTTCAACCACAGATGAAAGAGGCCGAAGAGTCTATCTCTATGTTGCTGATGTCGCTGGCTACTTTCGCCGTAAGCGAACAGCTTTGCAGTTTCTTTTGATGATCTTCTTTCTGATTCTTCCGTGGGTAAAGATTAATGGTTCGCAGGCAATTCTTCTCGATGTCATCAATCGCCATTTTGAAATCTTCGGTCTCTCGCTGAGAGCACACAATGCTCCACTGCTTTTTCTCGTCATTGCGACATTCGCGTTTGGGCTGCTATTCGTCACGGCGGTTTGGGGAAGAGTTTGGTGTGGCTGGGCTTGTCCTCAAACTGTCTTTGTTGATGGAGTATTTAGAAGAATCGAGCGATGGACCGAAGGCTCGCACATCGACCGCCGAAAACTCGATGCCCTACCATGGAATTTCACAAAACTGCGCAAGCGCGGATTAAAATGGGTTTTGTTTACAATCGCATCGCTTATCGCAACACACAGTTTTCTTGCGTACTTTGTGGGAACCGAAAAACTGCGTACGATGGTGCAAAGCTCACCGATTGAAAACTGGGGAAGCTTCTTGTTTATGGCAGTATCCACGGGGTTTATTCTTTTCAACTTCGGCTGGTTTAAAGAACAGTTCTGCACACTCGTCTGCCCGTACGGGCGCCTTCAGTCTGTCTTGATGGATGAACATTCAATGATCGTTGCCTACGACGAGAAGCGAGGCGAACCCCGCGCAACTCCGCAAGCCAAGGCAATCGCGAAAGCACATGGGACAACTCTCGGCGATTGCGTAAACTGTTACCGATGTGTTCAAGTTTGCCCAGCCGGTATCGATATCCGTCGCGGACTTCAGCTCGAATGCATTGCCTGCACAGCTTGTATAGATGCGTGCGACGATATCATGACAAAACTTGAAAAACCAAAAGGTCTGATTCGCTACGACACCCAAGTAGGCTTGAGTCGTGGCAAGAAAAATCTCTGGCGCCCTAGAGTGGCAGTTTATTTTGGCGCCATGATGATTGCACTAATCGCCCTAGCGGCCATCGTCAGCACGATGAAGTCGGTCGACATAATTTTATTGAGAGCAAAGGATACTCCATACCTGATCGACCAAGTCGACGGCCAAGCCATTGTCACAAATCACTTTAAAATTGAAGTTAGCAATCAAAGCCACTCAATTCAAAAAATAAGTTTTGAACCTGAAAACCAAGAAGTAAAATTTATCTCAGCACAAAACCATTTCGAAATCGATTCGCAATCGGATGCT
>JAYSYM010000177.1:0-18153 GCA_043727635.1 Bdellovibrionales bacterium
TCGTGAATTCGTTCTTTCGAGACAACCGAAAGTTGATCGTGGAATTCTTTAATCGCTGCGAGAGTGTCTTTCTCGATCAAAAAATCGAGCTGGGCTGCAAAGCGCACAGCGCGAAGAATTCTTAACTTATCTTCTTCAAACCGTTTTCGAGGATCCCCCACGGCGCGAATTACTTTCGCTTTTAAGTCTTTTTCGCCGTCCACAAAATCTGAAACTTCACCAGTGAGTGGGTCAGCAAACATGGCGTTGACTGTGAAGTCGCGACGTTGAGCATCTTCTTTTGCATCTGAGAACTCGATCGAATCGGGCCTGCGACCATCGGTGTAAAGACCATCTTTTCGGAATGTCGCTATTTCGAGCTGAAAGTCTTCGATCGGGAGAATTGTAACGCCGAACTGTTTTCCAACTTCTAAGCTCTTCGGGAAGATTGCGCGCGCTTGATCGGGAGTAGCATCGGTAGCAATATCGAAATCATTGGGCTCACGACCCATTAGAGCGTCTCTGACGCAACCGCCAGCTAGAAGTGCTTGATAGCCAGCCTTTTGCAAAGCCTCTACTGCAGCCTTAACATGACTCCAATGCGGATGATTTTTAAAGCTAGAGTTTTCAAGTTTCATTACTTGGTCTAAGTTAGAAAGCACTCATGCCGTTGTCGAGCCCTGATTTAGAAATTCGAAGAATTGGTGATCGTGCGTTGGAAAACGGCTTGATCACTTCGTATGGTTTTGTAGCACTACAAAAGCCACTGAGTTTCGATTTGTATCGCCAATGGCTCGACAAAGGTTACTCAGGAAATATGGAGTACCTCGAACGTCACGCATCATTCAAAGAAGACCCTAAGATGCTCAGTCCACGAGCGAAGTCCGCAATGGTGGTTGCGGTTCAGTATGTGCCTCACCCGGAGTCCACTAACTTCCCGATTAAGGCTGCGAGAGTTGCCCGATACGCTCAAGGAGCTGATTATCATCACTGGCTGCAAGCGCGGCTAAAGACTTTAGTTGATGAGTTGAAGGTTGCGTTTCCGGGAGAAGAGTTCGTCACGTTCACTGATTCTCAACCCGTACTTGAACGTGATCTAGCTTACCGCGCAGGAGTCGGTTGGTACGGCAAGAACACATGCTTAATTCATCCGAAAAAAGGAAGTCTCTTTTTACTCGGCGAAATATACACTTCGATCGATCCCGAACCGAGCGAACTCAAAGCCTCAATCCCCGTCACAGATCATTGCGGAAAGTGCACTCGATGTATCGACGCTTGCCCGACCCAAGCGATTGTTGCCCCAAGAGAACTTGATGCACGCAGATGCATTTCTTATCTCACGATTGAAAACAAAGAAGATCCGCCTGAAGAACTTCGATCAAAGATGGGAGACTGGCTCTTTGGTTGCGATATATGCCAAACGGTTTGTCCGTGGAACATTAAAGTTCACGGCGAGAAAATAGAAGATAAACCTGTTGAACGAAAAGACCTTATTGCTGATCTGCGATTTATCTTGGAGTCTTCCAGCTCGCAACTTCGAAAAGTTTTTGCTGGCACAGCAATTAGTCGATCAGCCGGAAGTAAATTAAAACGCAACGCAATCATAGTCTGCGCAAACAAAGGCCTCACTGAGTTTGAAGACATTCTTACGAGTTTAAAAAATGATGAGCGCCTGGGAGAGATTTCTCGCTGGGCCCTCAATCAGCTGACTCGCGTTTAGGGCGAAGAAAACAAGATCAAGCCAGACTTAGCCATTTCAGCAATGTGCTTAAGCCAAGTTGTGCGATCCAATTTAACATTTTGAGGCGAGACGGTGTCGATTAGGTGATTCACTAATAACGTGAGTTCAAGCCTGGCGTTTTCCTGAAGCTCATCTATAACTGCAGCTTCATACCAGGCAAGCTCGCGACTCTGAACAATATTGCCGCGACTTTGTCGAGCTCGGTAAATCACACTCATATTTTGCTTTTGGGTAACGATCTGTAGAGTCGGATTGAGTTTTAGTTCTTGCGGAGCTAAGCCCGACTGCTCATCTCTTTCTTCTGCCGGATGAAATTGTGCCGAGAACTGCGCCCAATCAAACTGCGAGATATCGAGCCAATCATTTTTTTCTGCACCGCTGGCTATGTGACTGGCTATGCCACTGGCTTTAAGAAATATTGGCCAGCGCCTGAGGGTTTCGTGCGGGTCCCACTCACCCACTCCCAAAGTTGCAATGAACTTCAAAACTATGGGTTCTAACTCTTTCCAACCAATAGCTTGAACCAAGCGAGGATAAATCGCTTCAAAAACCAACTCCCACTCATCAAGATCAGTTGGCTTCGATTTATGATTTGCTCTCGAAATCACATCGGTACCCGCTCTGAATGAATGTGCCGTCTTGAGTGCTGTGTGAAGCTGGTGCGAATCCGCATGCGGTTCGTTCCAGACAAAGACAACCGAAGTCGACTCAGCTTCATCAAAGCAAATATCTTTCCAAGTTTCGATTTCAGCATTCCACAAGAACTGTTCTGATTCGGTGACCGGAATTCTTACTTCTGAAAGACGAAGCGGATTGTCTTTGAATGTCGAAACCAGACGTAAGATCTTTTCTTTTCTCTGGTTCACTTCGAGAGCTGTGACTCCCGCAAAACATTGATCGAGTCGCAGACACACTTGCATCTTTGTTTTTCGCACTAGCTCCAGCAGCCAAAGTTCATCCCACAACATTTCTCGGCCATGCCATTGGAGTGGAATATTTAAAACTGGTGTCGCATCCGAAACTTTTCTCATTTCAGATTCGAAGGCTGAGAGCTCGGTAAGTTTTGGTCTGAAGTTTTCAAAATAAATAGTTGCAGGATCCACTCGCTCACTAAGTAGCGTGAGCGAATCGCGGTAAATCGAGTCCCACTGAGATTGCGGTGGAAATTGAGACCAGCCAGCTACTAACGAAGTTTGAAATGTATTTGCAACTTGAGTAACTAGATCGCTTACCGGTCCACCATAAAGTAGACATGCTTCGACTGGTAAACTTACGAAGTCGACAATGTTGGGCTGATTCAGTAGATCAGTTGTCCATATTTCTGAGCGCGGGCTAAACCGCCACTGAAAACCGATTGGAAAATTTGGTCGATCGACGCTTGTCATATGAGCACTAATGGTAGCGTGCCCGCTGTAATTGGTACAACCTAACGCATTGCGACTCCCTGAGGTGCAGCTGTTTTAAGCAGTGCAGTTAATAGTTTTGACAGCCACTCCAGCCCCTACTACCAAGGCCACATGCAAAAGATTCTTCTTCTTTTAGTCCTAGGCCTCCTGGTCTGTGAGAACGCGCTCGCTGGTGCGTTCGAAGGTCGCGTGGTGCTTCGTAATTCAGTGGCTCATTTAGTGATGAGCTCAGCTCCAACTGAGTTTTGGCGAATCGAAGGGCTTTCTGATCAAGTGACATCGCAAGTAAAAGGCCTTGAAGAGGGAGACTTACTCTCAGCGACTGGTGAACTACATTTAGCTAGTAAAACTGCATACGTAGAAACTGTCGACTTTGTTGGTCTAAAGCGAATTTTAGGTCGATGGGAATCTAAAGATGGCTATCGCATCTATTTCAAAAACTTTCGCTCTGCCGTTGTTGAACAAAAACAACCACTGCCGTGGAATCCGAACGAAGAGAAGACGGTCGACTTGGTTTACGCCATTCTTCCTTTAAAAGATTCTAACTGGTCATTGTTCATGTCGAACCGCAAAACTGTGCGCGTTGGTACATTAAGCATCCACGAATCGAAGATCGCTATTCAGTTAGTGGACCAGCGTACCGGCAAAGTCACAGAGGATATTTCACTTTCTCCGTCGGTGGAACTCCCGTAGACTCGTTCCCAATATGAAGTCTTTTAAGCCCACAGATGAATCGTTGTTCTTTTCTCGCGACGATAGTGCTGACCCCCGTTTAGGTGAACTTTCGAAAGTAGCTGTTCTCAGTGAACTGCCGAAGGCAAACGGCAATGCATTCGTGCTAGCCGGTTACCCTGATGATGCCGGAATCAAAATTAATGGCGGCCGTCTCGGAGCTGCTCAAGCTCCCGATGTGATTCGTAAATACCTTTACAAAATGACCCCGTCTTATTTAGCGAGTGAGTCGCTCGATTCACTTCATGATCTCGGTAATCTCAATCTGGATGCTGAGCTTGAGGCTCGTCACAAAATCGCCCGCGAAACTGCGCACTCAGCGATGAAGCAAGGTTATAAATGGATTTCTCTGGGTGGTGGCCATGATTATGGTTACTCCGATGCTTCTGCATTCTGCGAAACCTATTCTTCAACTAGTAAGCCTCTGGTAATTAACTTTGATGCGCACCTTGATGTTCGACCAATCGACAAAGGCCTTTCAAGCGGCACACCCTTCTTCAGGTTGCTAACTGAGTTTAAAGATATCGACTTCATCGAGCTTGGCATTCAAGGACAGTGCAACAGCAAGACTCATGTCGATTGGCTAAGAGAACGTGGCGGACAGATTCTTAGTATGGAAGAGATAAGAGCCGCCAGTGAGACCTTTGCCATCACGACACTAAAGTTTTTAGAGCCTTACCTTTTGAAAAAACGTCCAACGTTTATCAGCGTCGACATCGATGCGTTTAGTTCAAGCGATGCTCCTGGTTGCAGCCAATCATGGGCCACCGGATTTAGAGCTGAAGAATTCTTCGATGTTTTTCAGGTTCTTTTGAAACGTTTAGATGTGCGCGCTCTCTCGATCTACGAAGTTTCTCCTCCACTTGATCAAGATGATCGAACCAGCAAATTGGCAGCGCTGATCGCTCACCGTTACTTATTCCAACTGTAGAGGGAAAGTGCAGAACACTCACGACACTGTAAAAGTTGGTTTTGGTAGCGACAATCACTCTGGTGCGCTACCCGAAGTGATTGCAGCACTATCAAAATGCAATGTAGGTCATCAACCAAGCTACGGAACCGATGAAATCACTCGCGCTGCAGAAAAGTTAATTCTTGCAAAACTCGGCAGTACAAAAGGTGAAGTTCACTTCGTGTTCAACGGAACTGCAGCGAACGTCTTGGCACTCGATTGTTTAGTTGAAAGTCATCACTCCGTTTTGGTAGCTGACAGTTCACACTTGTATGTCGATGAGTGCGCAGCACCTGAAAAACATATTGGCTGTAAATTAATTCCTGTCCCGACGGTCGAGGGCAAATTGACTCCTCAACTACTTAAGCCATTTGTGATTCGTCGAGGCGATCAGCACTTCGCACAAGTAAAAGCGATCTCAATTACCCAGCCAACAGAACTTGGAACTGTCTACTCGCTTGAAGAACTTGCGGAGTTAAAAAAGTTTGCTAGCGAAAATAAACTTCAATTGCATCTCGATGGCGCAAGACTCTTCAATGCAGCTGCCTCACTTAGTTGTACGCTAAAAGATCTTGTCGAAGGATTCGATGTCGTAGCGCTTGGTGGCACCAAAAATGGTTTAGTTTTCGGTGAAGCTGTTGTGATTCTCAATTCAGAGCTTTCAAAAGATTTCAAGTATCGACGAAAACAAGCGATGCAGCTCCCATCGAAGACTCGTTTCATCGCAGCTCAGTTCCAAGCCTTATTTGAAAACGATCTCTGGAGCAAAACTGCGAAACACGTAAATCAGATCGCAAAAGACTTAGAATCGAAACTTAAAACTCTTCACTACGTAAAAATCACGCGTCCGACGCAAGCGAATGCAGTGTTCGCGATTCTGCCACGAGAAATTATTAAAGAGCTTCGCGAGAAGTTTTTCTTTTATGTCTGGGATGAACATACCTTTGAAGTTCGGCTCATGACGACGTTTGACACCACAGCCGAGCATATTTCAGGCTTCGTTGCAGAAATCGAAAGGCTGATGCTTAAACAGAAGAGCAGCTCATGAGCCGTCTAACAAAATTTATTTTAGGCTTCGTGATTGTCGTAGTAGTGCTAATCGGAGCAGCCTCGATCGTAGCGCAAATCTACTTAGCTCCCTTTGTTCGTCAGCAGATCGAAGAGAAAGGCTCGGCTGCTCTCGGGGCTCCGATCCGAATTGACACTCTCACAATTGGGTTGTTCCCGCCTCTTACTGCGAACGCTTCAGACATCGAGTTCTCGATTCCCGCTCAGGGTGTAACTGGCACCATCTCTAGGCTTTCGCTGCGAGCGAGAATTGGGCTCTCGTTCAATATCAAAAGAGCAATTAGTGACTTAAAAATTCGAATTGTAGATCCAAAGATCACTTATGACTTATCCGTCAAAGCTCCCGAACAAAAACCGCAACCAACACCGCCCGCTCACGAAACAGAAAGTCCTAGTGACCCTTCTTCGCAAGCTCGCGACATAGTAGCGGATGTCGAAATTGAAAATGGTCGAATCGAACTCATGGAAAATGGGAAGTTAAAATACCTTATCGAAGATTTCGATCTGTCGACCAGATTCGCCGGACTCAACGCTCCAACGAAAGTTCGCTCCCAACTTAAATTTTCTGCGCCCGAACTTTTGAAAACGACAAAAATTCCAGTCACTATGTCGTCTGATTTTTTGTTTGATGGCTCTAATTTTAGTACAGATTCGACCAACCTAGATATCGCACAAATTAAAGCTGCGATTAACGGTAAACAAAATATCAAAACTGGCGATGGCGAGTGGGCTGTCACCGCTGAAGCTCGTAATTTTGCTGCCGACGCAACTGTTGCCGATCTGAAAATTAAGGGCGCAGTGACTGGAGACTTCGACGCTAGCGTCGTGCTGATCAAAAATTCGCCTTCGCTGCGATCGCTTGTACTGACAGCTGACCTTTCAAACGCTGAGCTTGGATATAAAGATTTGTTTCGAAAGCCTGGCGGAACGCCAGTGATTATCGATGCTCGAGGCACAACCGAAGGAGAACTTTTCAAACTCGATAGTGCTAAGATCATCTTCGACCGTTTGCAAGCGTCTGTGACTGCAACGGTGCCACTTCCGGCTTCAAAACAGAAATCTTCAAATCTCTCGTTTAGCTTTACTCGCACGTCGCTCTCGGGCTGGGAGAAATTTTTTCCGTCACTCAGCAAGGCGCCAGTCACCGGCTTTGTCGAAGGAACCGGAAGTTTTGAAGGGAATTTACAAGATTCCAAAACTTATAAAATTTCTCTCAAACCTCTGAAGTTTGAAAAGATTAACGCCGACCTTGATTGGCAGTCCGAAGACAAAACGAAATTGCTTCGAGGTGCCGTGTCTCTAGACGGTAGCATCGACTTAGTCGCTAGTGGCACCAATCTCCAATCGGCAAAAGCTGATTTAGTTGTGGATTTGACGAAAATGCAGATCGAAGTAAAAGATTCGTTTTCAAAACCCGCAGGCGTTGTGTTACGAACCGAACTGCATGCAACGCAAAAAAATCTTCGCGAAATCGAACTTAAAAAAACGGCTGTCTTACTCGGTACGAATCAATTGGTCGTTTCAGGAACTATTCAAGAACCTCAAAAACCAAAACTCAACTTAACAATTTCTGCGCCTAAACTTTCGATCACCGAACTCAGCAAGATGCTCTTGAGCATGAAAAAATATGCCTTAACCGGGCAAGCTAAAGGAGAGTTTAAAGTTTCAGGCGTGTATGATTTTGCTGGCGGAATTGAAACGAGTCCCTTGGTAGTCATTGGCAATCTCAGCGCAAACATTCCTACTGTCAGTTGCCCTGCCCCTGCAAAAACTTCGGCTGCGGCTCCTTCGGGAAGTTCAAAAGCTCCACCGGCTGCGACGACGACAACAACGGTAAAACCTGAGCCCATGCTCCCGCCATGGCCCATTGCCCGCAATGCTGTGGTCACTTCGAAAGTTTTAATCAAACAGTTGAGCTGCAAAGGTGTAGATGCAAGTGGTGTCGCTTGGACTGGTGTTCTCAACAAAGGCTCACTCACAGGCGCAGTTGTGATCCAAAAGGTGTTCGATGGAAAGCTTGAGGTCAGATCTCTAAAAACAAATTTATCTGAAGCTCAGCCCGACACCGAAGCCACTGTTAAGACCGATGGACTCGACGTCAACCAAGCGATGACTTGGTTCTCGCCATCATGGAAAGACATGGTGAAGGGTCGCCTCTTTGGAACAAGTCACTTTTTTGCAGCCGATTCAACTCGCCCTGACTTTTTAGATAAAACCCGTGTCCGAGGTGAAGTCGAGATTCGCAATGCTTACATCAGCACGCTCCAACTTGATCAGATGATCAATCAAGCACTCGCAAAGATTCCCGGCCTTGGGAAGAAAGAAGTAATTAACAGTAAAGGTGTCGCCGCCACTGTTACGCTTGATTATGAGTTTGCAAAGTCAGTCATGAACTTGAAAAAGTTCACGTTCTTGTCACCCGAAAAAAACGAAATCACGGCACTGGGTACTGTCGATGTTAACAAAAATGCCAAAATTTCAGGAGTCGCCTACTTGGCTACTGCACCAGTTGGCGGCTCAATTAAGGCGGCTAACTCCGATTCTCAAGGTCGGCTCGTCCTTCCTTTTGAGCTAAATGGAAATCTGATGAACCCTAGCGTCTCGTTTGCCGAGAAAACGCTTGAGAAGCTTGCGGAGAACACTGCTAAAAAAGAGTTGGACAACTTGAAGGTGCGCGCGCAACAACAAGGCAAGAAACAGCTTGAGAAGAAATTCGAAGAGCTAAAAAAGAATGGCTTAAAAGGCCTGTTCGGAAAGTAGACTATGCCAAAACCTTATCCACCAGTTACTTACGGGGATTATCTAAAAACTAAAGACCTCTTAAGTTTGCAGTCGCTTCGAAGTATGGAGTTTGGTTCTGTAGCTCACGATGAAATGCTTTTCATCGTTATTCACCAGACATACGAACTATGGTTCAAACAAATTCTTACTGAGCTTGAAAGCGTTCGCGCAATTTTCCAAGACAAGTCGGTTGAAGACACGATGTTGGGTCTAGCTGTTGCGAGACTAGAGCGAGTGGTTGCGATTGAAAGATTGCTGATTGATCAGGTCAATGTTCTTGAAACAATGACTCCGCTTGATTTTTTAGAATTCCGCGAAGTTCTGTTCCCGGCATCGGGCTTCCAAAGTGTTCAGTTCCGACAAGTCGAAAACTTACTCGGATTAAAAAGCGAGACGCGCCTTCCGTTCAATGCGCTTCCCTACCACTCATACGTATCCAAAGAAGATGCCGAAATTTTGCTTAAGTCAGAAAGCGAACCATCGATTTTTGCTTTGGTCGAAACCTGGCTCGAGCGGACCCCATTCTTAGAAGCCGGGGGATTTAAGTTCTGGGAAACTTATCGCCAAGCTGTTGTCGACATGCTTGATCGTGACGCCGAGACAATCGCAAACAACAAAATGCTGGCGCCTGAGGGTAAAGAGCGGAACCAAAAGGAAATTGATTCGGCGAAACAAACTTTCGCAGCATTTTTCTCGGAAGAAGAATTTGAAAAGCTTCGCAGCGAAGGTCATTGGCGCATGAGCCACCGCGCGGTTCAAGCAGCCCTGCTGATTCAGCTTTACCGAGATCAGCCAGTCTTGCATTTGCCGTATCGATTGCTCACAGCCCTTCAAGATATCGATGAGGCGATGACGACTTGGCGTTATCGTCACGCATTGATGGCTCATCGAATGCTAGGGAGCAAAGTTGGAACTGGCGGCTCATCGGGACATCGCTATCTCAAGGCGGCAACTGACAAACATCGCATATACGCAGACTTAACTAACTTAGCGACCTTCTTGATCCCTCGTTCGCACTTGCCGCCTTTACCGAAAGAAATTCGAGAAAAACTGGGCTTCCACTACACAAGTGGGTCTTAGAATAAATCGGGATTTTTAAATAGGACTGCTCTGACTGGCGAAGCATCGGCTTCGTTAATTCTCAGTGGCAGTGCTACCAGGGTGTAAAGTCCGTCGGGAACGTCATCTAAGACGATTCCTTCTAAAATTGCTAACCCATGTTCGGCAACAGCGTGATGAGACTCAAGCTCCTTAGAAGTTTCGGGGTCGATTGATGGAGTATCGATTCCGACCAGCATCACCCCTTCCAACGCCAACTGATTAACGAGTGCTGGATGAAGCGAATTGAAATCTGAGCTCCAGTTATTCGGATCCGGAAAACTTCTCGTTTTGAACAACACTCGCGGAGCTTCAATTTTTGCTGTGACAAAGTGAGGAGTAATTCTCTCACCTCTAGGTATATTCACAGTAATGACTTGGCATTTACCAAAGTAATAACTTAGATCTCGGTCGCCGATTGGCTCACCGTCTTTTAAGTAGTGATTGGGAGCATCGACGTGTGCACCAATATGAACAGTCGTATTGATTGATGAAACTCGAAGATGATGACCAGATTCGAAATCCATCGAAACTTTTCGCGAAAACGGTGTGTCACCAGGAAAAACCGCAGTGGAACTAGAGAGCCGAGGCGAAATATCGAAGTAGCTCACCCCTTCCTTCATTTTATAATCCCTTTACTGTGTTTAGAACATCTTCAGCGTGACCCGCGACTTTTACGTTCCGCCAAACTTTTTTGATTTTACCATCGGTGCCAACTACGAAGGTGCTTCGAATAATACCTTCGAACTTTTTTCCGTACATCGACTTCTCGCCGATAACTTTTAGTGGACGCATGAGCTTGTCTTCAGGATCAGACAAAAGTTCAAACGGAAACCCGCAGCTCTCGGCAAAACCTTGGTGCGATTTGATTGAGTCACGGGATACACCAAAAATTTCTGCGCCTGCTTTTTGAAATTCTTTATGCAGACGACGGAAGTCGTGGCCTTCAAGCGTGCAACCTGGAGTGTTATCGCGCGGATAAAAGTATATGACTGCAATTTTTCCGTTGAGATCGCTCAGCGTGCGCTGAGAACCCGTCGTCGAATCGAGAGTAAAGTTAGGAAGCGCCTTTCCAGTTAGAGCATCTGCTAATCCTGGCACTGATTTTTTGCTTACGGCCTTTTTCACAGCCTTTTTCATTGGCTTCTTCGGCGCAGCTTTTTTAGCCGCCTTCTTTGCTTTCTTCTTCGCCATACTTCCTCTTTCTTGATTTCTCTTATCTCTCGACTCTTTTAACGCATATGCGACGCAAAAAGGTATGAACTACCTTTCGGTGGCGAAGATGCGTCATTTATTTTAGACTCGGTCAAATGAGAAGCTATGGGTTGCCAGATAAGTATGAAGCGCGGATCGAGCGAGCGTTAGCCCCGCTTGGTTACTCGTTGAGCCAGCCGAAGAAGCTTGCCGAAGCTATCTTGAGGCTCTCGGATCACTACCAAGTGGAGTCGTCCACTTCACCTTGGGAGCATGATTGGGCGAAGGCTGCTTACCTCAGTTACTTTTTTCCGCTCAATTATGCGCGATCACACTCGGTCATCGTCGAGGGCGCAAAGCGTGGTTTCTTTACTGGCTTGGAAAATGTCATCGATTTCGGAAGCGGGACAGGTGCCGCGATGTTTGCAGCGGCCGACTCGCTCATGCACTCCTGGGCTGAGCGACTCTGCTATGAACCCAACTCTGAAGCGCTCGATCTGCACGATCTTTTGAACGAAAACGATCATGAGATCAAATCGACCATGTCGGAGCCTCATAAGATAAAACCAAAAACGCTCGGGATTTTCTCTTACTCACTTAATGAACTCGAAACTTTTCCGCCGCAGTTTCTAGAGGCTGATGCGCTGATGTTAATCGAGCCTTCAACGAGAGCTCACGGGCGACGCTTACTTCAACTTCGCGATGATCTGATTCTCAACCGAGGATTTTATGCTTGGGCTCCGTGCCCGCACCAAGGCCCATGCCCACTATTGAATAATTCAGAGCGCGATTGGTGTCACGATCGAATTGCATGGCAGGCTCCGCCGTGGTTCTTACGAATTGAAACAGTTCTTCCAATTAAAAATCCTACTCTGACTTATTCATACGTGTTGCTGAAAAAAACTCCGCCTGAAACTAAAGTTAGTGAAAAAATTCTCGGTAGAGTTGTCGGCGATGCATTAGCTGAAAAGGGAAAGACTCGCCAGTTAATTTGCTTCGATTCGCAAAGACGCTTTCTAAGTTGGTTTCCGCAACGGCTGGACCGAGCAACTTTGAAGCATTTTGATTTCGATCGTGGTGACCTCCTAGAACTCGAAACGAATCTAGAGGAACGCGGGAACGAGATGCGAGTGAAAGAGACTCACCAAATTGCCAAGCTTATTTGAAGTATTATTAATTCTTTGGCCCCTTAAATTGAAGCTTAGCAGATACAACCTTTAGCTTTTCTCCACAATTTCTTAAACAGGACACAAAGACTCTTTTTGTGTCCCCTGCGATCCTATTTTCAGGAGAATGGAATTCTCTGAATCGCACTACGGAGGGAAGTGGAATGATCGGGCAAGTAACTTTAAACGACGAACCAACCAAACACCGACTTTATAAATTCGTGCAAAAGAAATTAAGTCAGTGGGCAAGCGAACATGATTTGCCTGAGGACTCTGCTAGCTTTCATGTTGCCTTCATTGATGAAGACGCTGAGCTAGTTAATTGCGAAACAGAAATTCGCTTAGGTGAGCGAATAGTTCGTTCGAATGACACCGCAAGCGACCGCCATCAGGCGTTTCTACATACTTTAAAACAACTTCACCTAAACTAAAGGACTCAAGGATGAGAGCTCTAAATTTAAATATGAAAATGAAACGACGAGAAACCCCCTTCTCTCGAATGTATGACCTAGCACTTCTCAGCGCCGCCCTCCTCTATCTTTTCCTTTTGCCAGGCTAAAAGCCTGTTTCCGGGAGTCCTGCGGCTTTCTGGACTGGGTAAGTTTTAACCGACTGATAGAATAACAACATGAAGAAACACCTCAGCATCAAGCTTTTCATCGCAGTGATCGCACTCTCGGTTTACTCATATTTGGTGATCAAAAATGGAAAGAGCCTGGCAGTAGAGTCGCAGACCGCGCTCTCGTCTCAGGCACCACAAGCTCCCGCAGAAGCTATTTCAACGAACTAATAATTAGAACCAAAACTTAAGGCTAGCTAAGAAGTTGATCATTCCGAATGAATCAATGGGCACACTGCCGTCGTTGCCACTCGCAACAGCCATGTAAGAGGCTTCACCGCCCAAAGAAAGTCTTTCGCCAATTGCGTGATCGTATCCGCCAACCAATCCGTAGTTAGTTGGAGAAGTTTCTGCAAGTGCTACTTTAACTTTTGAAATGCCCACTCGCGCGCCGAAGAACGCTCCAGCAGCTTCACCTTCAAAATGATAGCTCGCTTGAATACCAAAAAGTTGATAACCAAAATCAGCAACTCCTTCTTTTTTCGAAGAACTAAGGAAGTAAGCACCTAATCCAAGTTCGCTTCCAAGTTTTGCTCCGGCAGTTATTCCGTAAGCAACTCGCGAAGAACTGTTGTCAGCATTCGGTACAGTGATACCGGCTAAGCCACCCGCCCAGCCTTGGCGATCTTCTAAGCCAGCAGCGTTCGAAGTTAGTGAAAAGAAAAATGCAACGATGAGAGCGAGGGCAATTTGAGCTGTGCGAGACATTGAAAACTCCTTGAAAAGACAGTCAGCAGCCAGACTGTCATTCAGTCAGGCTGAGTCAGTCAACGGTCGACAGGCTCTGCCAACAGCTAACTGCCAACTGTTGACGGTTAGCATTAGCGGCAAACTGAGCTAAAGGCTTGCCCTACTTAAAGAAACTCTGATCTGATTCCTTTATTAGCACAACTAAGACTGAAGAAATGGATTTTGCTTCAACTTCGATCAGGAGACGATCGCGTGAGACTTTTACTAGCACTACTAGTTACTCTAGTAGCGGTTAATTCGCAGGCATCTGTTTGGCAAACTCGCCACCAATGGAATGCCGATTTTGAAAAACAATTCGACGCTTGGGTTGCTGGGCCGGAATGGCATAAAGACTTCTTCGTCCAAGCCGGGCCACTTCAAGGACTAAAACTTGATTGTGCCGATGCGGTTTACTCAATGCGATTAATCTTTTCGGCCAAACACGGGCTTCCGTTTGTTATCAAGGATCCGACCGGTGGATCGCGAACTATTACCAACGAGATGAGTCGCTGGGATTCGCAATCTCAAAGCCAGCGCCTTCGCTCGTTCGTAACTTATATTTACGGAATTTCGAGCACGCGTTCACTTCCGAACGATACGTATCCGGTGGCGGTAAGTCGCCAAGCAATGGGCGCAGGCGCATTGATCCTCACGGACGTAAAGTCTCGTCATACATGGACAGTTAAGTACATGTCGGAGACTGGAGTTCCGTTTACTCTTTCGCGATCGCTCCCACCGACTACTCCAATGTTCGAACACTATGAGTATCCCCCGGCGGAGTATGTTTTCTCTGGCGGTTTGAGTCCTGAGAGAAACGCTGGCTTTAGACGGTTTAGACAGCCTTCTTATATCGGCAGATCTGCGTGGGAAGTTCCGGGATACAGTACTGATCAGTACAAGATCCCTTTAAATAACTGGAACAATACAATGCAAAAGAAGCACGCTCTTCGTGCTGAAACTACAGAGGAGCGAATGACTCGCTTACTTGAAGGAGCCTGCCGCGCCGGTCGCGATCGCGCCCTTGTTGTTGGAATGGGCGATCGATACCTTTCGCAGATGAGCAACACGTGCATGAATGACACTCAATTCGATGATTACTCGACTCCAAGTCGAGACAAGCGAATCAAGATGTCATTTAACGAGCTGACTCGAGAGGCACAAATGTCTCAGGGTAAATTATCTTCTAGCTTGCAGGCGAAAATCGATAACGTTCTAATCGGCGAAAGCTCAGCTGATTCGTCTGCAAATCTACCGTCGCCTTACTGCCAGGTGACGATTGGCTCGGGCCTTAACTTAACACTTGGGCAAGTTTACGAACGATTGTTAGAAGGTAAATTTTCATCGAGTCCGCATGATACGCTAAAGATGCGTTGGGGATTTGCCCAATTCCCGGGAGATCGCGCAAAGAGATGCGGACGTTAGGAAAATGAATTTGAACAGTAACGGTCGATTAAAGGGAGCAATGCTCTTAGGCTTAGCATCTGTACTTTGGATGTTTGGACCTAAAGTTCCTCTTGATCGTTACTTCCCCCCAAATTCGCAACCAAATCCGCAAATCTCAAATAAAGAAAATGTGGCCTCACACTCAACACGAGAAATCGCCGCAAATCTTGTCGACTTAACTACCCCAGCCCCGCAAGTTCTCGATCGCTCCACTTCGCAGATCGTTCGCGAGTGTCTGCCGGAACTTGAATCAGGTTTTATTTCGCAGGCTTTTTCGTTGAAGGATTTAGCAGATCATCTTCGAAGCTCGCGAACTTCGACTACTAAAATTGAAATTCAAAATTTGCATCTCGCCACTTCCGACGGTAAAGAACTGCGCATGATGATTTCACCATCGGATTCAACTGAGTTCGATGGCCTTGAAGCGCAGCTGTTTTCGCTCGATGCCGAAGGTCTACCCGTCATCGAACAGCTTCCGTTAACTCTTGAAGCGCGTGATATTGAGGGTGCCAAACGGCATTTTTTAAATCTCGGAACTCTGACCTTCAGTGAGACGACTTATGTCTACAAGGATGAGCCTGCCAAAATTGCCGGGAAGCTTAACTACAATTTTGACGAGTTAACAGGTGCTGAGCTCTCGCAAAATGGTCGATTTTTGGGCTGCTCGAAGTCAATTTCGTCAAAGTCCATCGCCTGTAAGTGTCTGTAAACAGTTTTAACCAAAGATGTTGCCGACTTAATCTTGTGCGCCTAGATTACCTCTAGTTATGGCATCACGAAGTCACGCTCCGAAAAATGCTCCTTGGGCTGCCGCAATTGCTGCGCTTGGCGTTGTCATGGGCGACATTGGTACAAGTCCGCTCTACGCATTCCGCGAGTGTTTTTACGGCCCACACAGTATTCCAATTTCTCCCGATCATATTCTCGGAGTTCTCTCGTTAATTTTTTGGATCTTAATTATCGTAATCTCGCTGAAATACGTAGCTTTCGTGTTACGAGCGGACAACAGAGGTGAAGGTGGGATCCTAGCACTTGCGTTCCTCGTAGTCCCAGGAAATGAACGCTTAAGAAAACCAATCCTGTTTTCACTTGGTCTTTTCGGTGCCGCGTTCTTGTATGGAGACGGAGTTATTACGCCTGCGATCACAGTACTCGGTGCGCTTGAAGGTTTGAAAATTGCGACTCCGATTTTTGATCCGTTCATTTTGCCGATCGCTGCTTCAATCATCGTGGCCCTGTTCGCAGTTCAGAAACAAGGTACTGCTCGAATCGGAAGGCTATTCGGACCTATCATGATAGTTTGGTTTTTAGTTTTGGCAATTTTAGGTGTGCTCGGGATCTTGAAAAATCCAGCCGCACTTGCCGCGATAAGCCCGCACTACGCAATTAAATTTATGTTTGAAGACGTCGGTATGACATTTACGATTTTAGGAACTGTGTTCCTAGTAGTAACCGGTGGCGAAGCTTTATATGCCGACCTTGGACACTTCGGTCAAAAGCCTATTCGTTTAGCGTGGTGGACTATTGCCTTACCCGGACTCGCGTTAAATTATTTCGGCCAAGGTGCTCTTCTGCTGAGCGATCCCTCAAAAGCAGAGAATCCATTCTTTAATCTTGCGCCCGAGTGGTCGCTCTTTCCTCTCGTCGGACTTTCAACTGTGGTAGCGGCAGTTGCTTCTCAGGCAATCATTACGGGTGTGTTTTCACTTACCCGTCAGGCGATTCAATCTGGATTTCTTCCCCGTATGAATATCGTTCACACGTCTGCCCATCAGGTCGGACAAATTTATTTGCCAACGATAAATTGGGCGCTCATGGTTGCTACACTTTGGGTGGTTGTTAGTTTTAAAACTTCGAGCAATCTAGCCGGAGCTTATGGTGTGGCAGTTGCAACGACCATGGTCATTACAACAATTTACTTAGGCTACGCTGCTCGCAGATTATGGAAGTGGTCAGTTGGCGCGTCTCTCACGCTAGCGATGGGTTTCCTGATTTTCGACATTGCGTTCTTTGCAGCTAACATCGTAAAAATCGACGACGGCGGATGGTTCCCGCTTTTGATTGCCGCCATGATCTTCACGATCATGACAACCTGGAGAACAGGCAGAGAAATACTTGCAGACCATCTTCGAAAGAACTATCGACCGTTAACTCAGTTCGTTCAGTTTTTGAAGAGCCAAAAAATTCCGCGAGTGCCAGGCACAGCGATATTCATGGTTGCCGATCGCGAAGCTACTCCGCCTGCACTTCTTCATAATTTGAAGCACAACAAAATTCTTCACGAGCGTGTGATCGTTCTCACCGTTTTAACTAGAGAAGTTCCATATGTGTCCGTAGAGGATCGAATCACAGTCACAGAGCACGATGAAGGCTTCGTCAGAGTTTTAGCTTGTTATGGATTCATGCAATTGCCAGACGTGAAAACAATTTTACGGCGATGTAATGACATGGGAATTAGTTGTCGGATGGACGAAGTTACTTTCTTCTTAGGCCTTGAAACGCTCATTCCAACTAATCACCCGGGAATGGCACTGTGGCGGGAGAGATTGTTCGTACTGATGTCTCGCAATGCTCATCGCGCTACGGCGTTCTTTCAAATCCCACCTGATCGGGTGATCGAGGTGGGAATGCAACTTGAAATCTAGCCAGAGTAAGGTTGCGAAGTCGTAGAGCTACCGATTTTTTCAGAACCGAAAGTTCCAACATCGCCGGTAGCTTCAGACGAGCCATTAACAGCACTACCAACTGATGGAGCAATAACAGCGATTGAGTTGCGGGCGCTTAAGCCCATTTCCCAAACGCGATTAAAGAGCGAGCGAACTGAACCGCCGCGACGTTGATAGAGATAAAGTCCGCTACCAGCAGCTAGAAGAGTCATCAGACCCCAGCGTGATCTAAAAAATGGAACAGCAGCAGCAGTTCTAAGTGGTGTTTCATAAGCGCGAGTTTGTTTCATTAATCCTCCTTGGACTAAGTTGTGAAATTGCGTTTCGTTGTCTTTAATTTTGCATCAGCATCGGGCGGCATTCTAGATTGAGCGCGACTTAATCCTGGCCCGCCTTTTTGCGCGCCACCGATCCCCTCGTCAGTTTTTCTGTTCCCGTTGTTCTTTTGATCTTCGTAAGCGCCCGCAGTCGACGTCGCCTTACCTGGAATCTGTTGTGCCACAAGACCTCCCTGTCTTTGTGACACTAACAAACCTTCTGTTAAGAGAGTTTTCTCAACAGTGCAGGTTTTGTTTCGTT
>JAYSYM010000178.1:0-1913 GCA_043727635.1 Bdellovibrionales bacterium
CGGAGAACCTTCTTCATGAACTGAGCTCGGTCCGCCGCTTAAGATAATGCCTTTAGGCTCGAGAGCTTTGATTTTTTCTAACGGAACATCAAATGGTAAGAGCTCAGAATAGACTTTGAGCTCGCGAAGACGTCGCGCGATCAGCTGCGTAAGCTGAGATCCAAAATCTAAAACTACAAATCCGCCCTTATGCTGCACAAGATGTCCTATTCGAGTCGATAATTTGGTGCTTCTTTTGTAATGCTCACGTCATGCACGTGCGATTCACGTAAACCCTGCGCGCTAATGCGCACAAACTTAGCCTTCTTCTGTAAGTCTTCGATAGTCTCTGCTCCGAGATAACCCATTCCAGATTTCAATCCGCCAATGAGTTGATGGAGGATCGCACTCGCAGACCCTTTGTACGGCACTCGCCCTTCAATACCTTCTGGCACTAACTTATCGAAGTCTTCGACTGAAGCTTGGCCGTAACGATCTTTTGAGCCTTTTTGCATAGCGCCCATCGATCCCATGCCGCGATAGACTTTATAAGTTCGACCTTGAAACAAAATTGTTTCGCCAGGGCTCTCATCGGCACCAGCTAACAAGTTTCCGATCATCACTGAGTTAGCTCCAAGAGCTAAGGCTTTAGTAATGTCGCCTGCGAACTTGATACCACCGTCAGCTATGATTGTTTTGCCGAGCTTCTTAGCGATCTTTCCGCAATCCATCACCGCGGATATCTGCGGCATACCAACACCCGCAATAATCCGAGTTGTGCAAATGCTCCCCGGCCCAACTCCGACTTTAACAACTTCGGCGCCATTCTTCATTAACGCTTCAGTTCCATCAGCAGTAACGACGTTGCCGGCACAAATAACGGTGTCTTTGAATCTACCTGCTGCCCACTTGGTCATCTCAAGAACGTTCTTAGAGTGTCCATGAGCTGTATCGATCACTACCACATCGCAACCAGCAGCGACTAAAGCCTCTGCACGCTCGCGTGAAGTTGAATCAACACCTATAGCTGCGCCTACAATCAGGCGACCATGCAGGTCTTTTGTAGCAAGAGGATAGGCTTTGGCTTTTTCGATATCTTTAATCGTAATTAGGCCGCGAAGTTTTCCGCTCTTGTCGACCACCGGAAGCTTCTCGATTCGATGCTTTCCTAAAATTGCCTTTGCCTGCTCAAGAGTTGTTCCAACTTCTGCAGTAACAAGACCTTCTTTGGTCATTATGTTCGAAACCGATTGATTTAGATTTCGCTCAAACCGCAAATCACGATTCGTGAGAATGCCGATAAGCTTTCCGTCCATTGTGATCGGTACACCGCTGATCGAATACTTTTTCATAAGCTCAACAGCTTCTGACACCATCGCCGACGGTCCTAAAGTAATCGGATCTAGGATCATTCCCGATTCGTACTTTTTCACCTTCTCCACCTCGAAAGCCTGCGCTTCGATATCTAAATTCTTATGTATCACTCCCAAACCACCTTGCTGAGCCATGATACGAGCAGTTTTATTTTCAGTTACGGTGTCCATCGCTGAAGAAATGATGGGAGTGTTTAAGAAGATGTCGCGGGCAAAGAAAGCTTTAGCTGAAATTTCAGTTGGAACAATTTCGGAGTATTGCGGAATTAAAAGAATGTCATCAAAGGTAAGAGCATAGTTTAAATCTTCCATGTGACCCCTTTAGCTGGTTTTCTTCTTAAAGTTCAAACTTCATATCCGCTGGTGGGCGGCATGAAGGATCTTGATACCACTTCTTGTATATCAAATAATTGTCTGCCGACTTATCTAAGAACTTAATCTCTTCAGGCTTAAGTTTACGAACGGCTTTCGCAGGCCGGCCCATGATCAAATAACCTTCTTCGAAGGTTGCATTCTCAGTTACCAAACTTCCTGCTCCAACAATTGAGAGACGCGGAATTT